>NZ_JAPDBQ010000005.1:0-74676 GCF_027705325.1 Aeromonas sp. QDB18 | reverse complement strand
GATCTCGCACCTCGATAACTGTACGTAAGATCAGTATAGTTCGTGGTAACTGACTGCTAATCATGGGTAATCAGGTATCCTTTTTTCCATGGTTCCTGATAAGCGCCGGTGGAATGCTATCCACGTTGGTATCTTATCCGAGCGTTTCGGGTTGGCAACAGAGGCTGGGCCCTTGTTAACCACTTTTGTGTCATTTAGTGAAAGTTGTAGAAAAATCAAAGATTAAATGGTGTCTCTTGGCACTATTCAAGGTTGGGGAGGGCCCATCTTCACACTCCTTATGTCGTAGGATCCTGCATAAAGAAAAGGCGCCGATGGCGCCTTTTGCAAGTTTCGAGCCCTGTAATATTTCTGGCCCCAAAGAGTGGTGTTGACCCGCTCAGCCCTTGGCCGCGCCTTCCATAAAGCGCATCGAGAGATCCAGTGCCCGCACGTGTTTGGTCAGGGCGCCCACCGAGATGAAGTCGATCCCGGTCGCGGCGTATCCGGCAAGGGTATCGAGGGTGACGTTGCCGGAGACCTCCAGCTTGGCTCTGCCCTGATTGAGGCGAACGGCTTCCTGCATCATGGGGATGTCGAAGTTGTCCAGCATCACGATATCGGCCCGGGCTGCCAGCGCCTGCTCCAGCTCGGCCAGGGATTCGACCTCCACTTCCACCGGCTTGCCCGGATTGAGGTGGCGAGCCTCGGCAATGGCCTCCTGAATGCCGCCACAGGCGAGGATGTGGTTCTCCTTGATGAGATAGGCGTCATAGAGGCCGATGCGGTGGTTTTTGCCGCCGCCGCAGGTGACCGCATACTTCTGGGCGGTGCGAAGGCCGGGCAGGGTCTTGCGGGTGTCGAGCAACCGGCAGTCAGTTCCCTCCAGCTCGGCCACATAGCGGGCGGTCAGGGTGGCGACGCCGGAGAGGGTCTGCACGAAGTTCAGGGCGTTACGTTCGCCGGTCAGCAGCACGCGGGCGGGGCCATGGAGGCGGAACAGCTCCTGATTGGGGGCAAGGCGTTCACCATCTTGCACTTTCCACTCGACCTTCACTTCGCCACCGAGCTGGGCAAACACCTCGTCGACCCAGGGCTGGCCGCAGAAGACGCCCGCCTCGCGGGTAATGACTCGCGCCGTCGAGATGCGATCCGCCGGGATCAGCTGGGCCGTGATGTCGGCGCTGGCATCCGGTTGATCCAGTGCGGTGAGGGCATCGCCCAAGTCTTCGAGAAGTGCGGCGCGCACGGCGCGGCTGATGTCCTGTTGTAACATGCCTTATTCCTGCAAGGGTCTGAGAAGCAACTGCCTGTCTTTCTGGCGTAATTCCAGCCGGCCCAGGGCATTCATGCCCACCAGGATCTCGTCCCCGTCGGCTGCCGGATTGATAAAGACTGACAAATCGTACAGGGTCAGCGGACCCATCGCCAGACTTTCGATCCGGCTGGTTTCGACCTGGATCTCTCCGGCCGCCGTGTTGACCCGGCTGCGGCCGGTGGCGACGAGGCCGAGGCGGGAGGCCACCTGGCTCGGTATGGTCACCCTGGTCGCGCCCGTGTCCAGCAGCAGTTGCACCGGCTGGTCGTTGATGGCACCCTCCAGTCGATAATGGCCGCTGGCATCGGCCCTGAGCAGCAGATCGCCGCTGGCGGTCACCGACGGTTGTTCGCGACCGTGAAAGTAGAGGGTCAGCAGACCCAGCAGCGAGAGCCAGGCGAGCAGCCAGAGACGGCGTGCCATCGGGTGCATAGTGTGTCCCATATCGCGCGAGTGAATGGCTCAGCCTAACATAGCGTTATCCATGAATTCAGAGACTTGTTCCCAGTTTTCCCATCCCGCCAGAGGCACATCGCTTCCATTTGTGAGTCGAGCAGACGATGACACAACCCACAACCCTGTTTTCCATCGATCGTGAAGGATGGTGCGAGCAGGCCCGCAAGGTGCCTTCCCCCCATCACAATGAGAGGCTCAGCCCGGAGGATGTCTCCTTGTTGGTGATACACGGCATCAGCCTGCCCCCCGGGCAGTTTGGTGGCCCTTTTATCGACGATCTGTTTCTGGGGCGCCTCGATCCCGGTGCTCACCCCTATTTCGCCGGTATTCACCAACTGAGGGTCTCGGCCCACTGCCTGATCCGCCGCGATGGGGAACTGGTACAGTACGTGCCTTTTGGCGCCAGGGCATGGCATGCGGGAGTCTCGATCTGGGAGGGGAGGGAGGCATGCAACGATTTTTCCATCGGGATCGAACTGGAAGGGACCGACGAGCTTCCCTACAGCGACAAGCAATACGAGGTGCTGTCGGACCTCAGTCGGGCGATTGTTCACCGTTATCCCGCCATCACGGCGGACCGTATTGTCGGTCACTGCGACATCGCGCCGGGCCGCAAGACGGATCCGGGTGACAGTTTCGAATGGCCTCGCTATCGGGAAAAGCTTCACTTTGAGTGAAAAATCTAAAAATTATTTTGTGTTTTTAGAATCAATGGCTTGCCTTGTCTGGCAAGCCATTTTTCATGTTGTTGGCCAAATGTTATCGGTGAGCAAGCTGACAAATATTGGTCAGACCATTTTCTATGAGCTATATCATGATTCCGCGTTTTTACCCCCAAAGTGGCAACCGAGCTTCTTGATTCAGATCATCTTTTGGGTGGACTTTTTTCAAGCCCTCTGCTAATTTTCGCCCCAACCATAAAATTGGTAATACCAATTTAACAAAGTAGCCTCATGCCCTATATCAAGATAACTCAGCCCAAGCTGGCCGACGCCATCGTCGCCGAGCTGGAAAGCATGATTCTGGAAGGCAGCCTGCAGCCGGGCCAGAAGTTGCCGCCCGAGCGGGAACTCGCCATCCAGTTTCAGGTGTCGCGCCCTTCCTTGCGCGAAGCCATCCAGCGCCTGGAAGCGAGAGGACTCTTGTATCGTCGTCAGGGCGGTGGCACTTACGTACAAAATGCCCTGAGCAAGGGGATCGCCGACCCCCTGTTCGAACTGCTCAGCACTCACCCGGAAGCCCAGTACGACCTGCTGGAGTTTCGTCACGCGCTGGAAGGCATCTGTGCCTACTATGCGGCGCTGCGGGGCACCGAGGCTGATTTCGAACGGATTCGCCTGGCGCAAGCCGCCATCGAAGAAGCCGGTCAGCAAGGGTCGCTGGTGGTCGAATCGGCCGCCGTGACCCAGTTCTATCTGGCCGTGGCCGAGGCCTCCCACAACGTGGTGCTGCTGCACCTGTTGCGGGCCATGGGCCCCATGCTCGAGCAGAACATTTTACGCAATAACGAAATTTTGAATCGCCGTCCGGGAGTGGTCGCCAAGATCCGTCGCCATCGTGCGAGCCTGATCGAGGCTATCCTGTCGGGGGCTCCGGAGCGGGCCAGGGCTGCTTGTCATGAGCACCTGGCCTTTATCGAGGACACCTTGTTGGATATGCAGAGGGAAGACAGCCGGATCCAGCGATCCATGCGTCGGATCCGTCAGCAGGAAAACTAATCCCACAAGGCTTTCTTAATTGTCGAATGCTTGCGCCCTTCGCCGTGCAATGCCGTGCAATCACAACAACATAGGAACCAGCCATGTCTGATATCCTGAAGAACGATGTGGACCCGATAGAAACGCTGGAGTGGCTTGCCTCTCTGGAATCCCTGCTGCGTGAAGAGGGTCCGCAACGCGCTCAGTTCATCCTTGAACAGTTGGCCGAGAAAGCCCGCGCAAGCGGTGTGGACGTGGCTGCCAAGGCAAACCGCGACTACATCAACACCATTCCGTCCAGCGACGAGCCGGCTTACCCGGGCGACCTGGAAATGGAACGCCGCATTCGCGCCATCATCCGCTGGAACGCCATGATGATCGTGCTGCGCGCCTCCAAGAAAGACCTGGACCTGGGTGGTCACATGTCTTCCTTCGCTTCTTCCGCGACCATCTATGAAGTCTGCTACAACCACTTCTTCCGTGCCCGCAACGAGAAGGACGGTGGCGATCTGGTCTACTTCCAGGGTCACATCTCCCCGGGCATCTACGCCCGCGCATTCGCCGAAGGTCGCCTGACCGAAGAGCAGCTGGACAACTTCCGTCAGGAAGTGGATGGCAAAGGTATCCCTTCCTACCCGCACCCGAAACTGATGCCGGAATTCTGGCAGTTCCCGACCGTTTCCATGGGTCTGGGCCCCATCGCCGCCATCTATCAGGCGCGTTTCCTGAAGTACCTGACCGACCGTGGCATCAAGGATTGCTCCGAGCAGACCGTTTACGCCTTCCTGGGTGACGGCGAGATGGACGAGCCGGAAGCCAAGGGTGCCCTGACCGTTGCAGTGCGTGAAAAGCTCGACAACCTGGTGTTTGTGGTTAACTGCAACCTGCAGCGTCTGGATGGTCCGGTTGTCGGCAACGGCAAGGTCATCAACGAGCTGGAAGGCCTGTTCGCCGGCGCTGGCTGGGACGTGACCAAGGTCATCTGGGGTCGCAAGTGGGATGAGCTGCTGAAGAAAGATACTTCCGGCAAGCTGATCCAGCTGATGAACGAGACCGTGGATGGTGACTACCAGACCATGAAGTCCCGCGACGGTGCCTACGTGCGCGAGCACTTCTTCAACCGTTATCCGGAAACCGCCGCGCTGGTCAAAGACATGACCGACGAGGAGATCTTCGCCCTGAACCGCGGTGGTCACGATCCTCGCAAACTGTTCGCCGCCTTCTCCAAGGCTGCAGCGACCAAGGGCAAGCCGACCGTGATCCTGGCCAAGACCATCAAGGGTTACGGCATGGGTGAAGCGGCCGAAGGCAAGAACATCGCTCACCAGGTCAAGAAGATGGACCTGGGCTCCGTGCGTCACCTGCGCGATCGTTTCAACCTGCCGGTCACCGACGAGCAGCTGGAAAACCTGCCGTACCTGAAGATCGAAGAGGGTACCGAAGAGCACAAATACCTGCACGCCCGCCGTGCCGCGCTGAAGGGCTATGTACCGACCCGTCTGCGCGAGAGCACCACCAAGCTGGAAATCCCGGCGCTGGATGCTTTCGGTCCGCTGCTGGGTGAACAGGCGCGCGAAATCTCCACCACCATGGCGTTCGTGCGTTCCCTGAACGTGATGCTGAAAGACAAGTCCATCGGCAAGCGCATCGTCCCGATCCTGGCTGACGAAGCCCGTACCTTCGGTATGGAAGGCCTGTTCCGCCAGATCGGTATCTACAGCCCGCACGGTCAGCAGTACACCCCGCAAGACCGCGACATCGTCTCCTACTACAAGGAAGACAAGCAGGGTCAGGTTCTGCAAGACGGTATCAACGAGCTGGGCGCCATGTCCTCCTGGCTGGCTGCTGCGACCTCTTACAGCACCAACGACTGCCCGATGATCCCGTTCTACATCTACTACTCCATGTTCGGCTTCCAGCGGATCGGCGACATGGCGTGGGCAGCCGGTGACCAGCAAGCCCGTGGCTTCCTGCTGGGCGCGACCTCCGGTCGTACCACTCTCAACGGAGAGGGCTTGCAGCACGAAGATGGTCACAGCCACATCCTGGCCAACACCATCCCGAACTGCATCTCCTACGATCCGTCTTACGCCTATGAAGTGGCGGTGATCGTACAGGACGGCCTGCGCCGCATGTACGGTGAGAACCCGGAGAACGTGTTCTACTACATCACTACCCTGAACGAGAACTATGCCATGCCGGCCATGCCGGAAGGCGCCGAGGAAGGCATTCGCAAGGGTATCTACAAGCTGGAAACCGTGGCCGGCACCAAGGCCAAGGTACAGCTGCTGGGTTGTGGTTCCATCCTGGGTCACGTGCGCACCGCCGCCCAGATCCTGGCCAGCGAGTACGGCGTGGGTTCCGACGTGTTCAGCGTCACCTCCTTCAACGAACTGGCTCGTGACGGTCAGGACGCGGATCGCTGGAACATGCTGCACCCGACCGCCGAAGCGCGTGTGCCCTACATCGCTCAGGTACTGGGCAGCGAAGCCACCATCGCCGCGACCGACTACATGAAGTCCTTCGCCGATCAGGTGCGTGCCTTCGTTCCGACCGAGAACTACCGTGTACTGGGTACCGACGGTTACGGCCGCTCCGACAGCCGTGCCAACCTGCGTCGTCACTTCGAAGTGAACGAGTTCTACGTAGTGGTTGCTGCCCTGACCGAACTGGCCAAGCGCGGCGAGGTAGACAAGCAGGTTGTGGCCGAAGCCATCGCCAAGTACGGCATCGATGCCGACAAGGTCAACCCGCTGTACGCGTAAGAGGATTGAGTGTCGCGCCGGGTATCCGGCGCGACCTTGCCTGGGTTTAAACGGATAACGCGGGATGCGCGTGGTGATGCCCAGGCTGCCACGCGGATGCACGCAAGAGGATAAAGCGCAATGTCCAAACAGATTATGGTGCCGGATATCGGTGCCGATGAAGTTGAAGTCACCGAGATCATGGTGGCCGTGGGTGACAAGGTCGAGCTGGACCAGTCCCTGATCGCCGTGGAAGGTGACAAGGCCTCCATGGAAGTGCCGGCCCCCGCCGCCGGTATCGTCAAAGAGATCCTGATCAAGGTGGGCGACAAGGTTGCCACCGGTTCCCAGATCATGGTCTTCGAATCCGAGGGGGCTGCCGCACCTGCTCCGGTCCAGGCTGCTGCCCCGGTTGCTGCCGCGCCGGCCGCTGCTCCTGCTGCTGCCGCTCGCCAGGACGTCAACGTGCCGGACATCGGTGGTGACGAAGTCGAAGTGACTGAGATCATGGTTGCCGTGGGCGACATGGTTGAAGCCGACCAGTCCATCATCGCCGTGGAAGGTGACAAGGCCTCCATGGAAGTGCCGGCACCGTTCGCCGGTCGCGTGGTCGAGATCAAGGTTGCCGCCGGCGCCAAGGTTTCTACCGGCTCCCTGGTGATGGTCTTTGAAGTGGCGGGCGCTGCCCCGGCCGCTGTTGCCGCGCCGGCTCCTGCTGCTGCCCCCGTGGCTGCCGCTGCTCCGGTTGCCGCCGGTGCCAAGGACGTCAACGTGCCGGACATCGGCGGTGACGAAGTGGAAGTGACCGAAATCATGGTCGCCGTGGGTGACAAGGTTGAAGCCGACCAGTCCCTGATCACCGTGGAAGGCGACAAGGCCTCCATGGAAGTGCCTGCGCCGTTCGCCGGTGTGGTCAAGGAGATCAAGGTGAAGGCGGGTGACAAGGTCTCCACCGGTTCCCTGATCATGGTATTCGAAGTGGCGGGTGCCGCTCCGGCTGCCGTGGCTGCTCCGGCTCCTGCCGCAGCACCTGTTGCTGCCGCTCCGGCTGCCGCCGCTCCTGCGCCGGTTGCCCAGGCTGCTGCCGCCTCCGATTTCGTCGCCAACGACGCCTATGTCCACGCCTCCCCGGCTGTACGCCGTCTGGCGCGCGAGTTCGGTGTCAACCTGGCCAAGGTGAAAGCCTCCGGTCGCAAGGGTCGCATCGTCAAAGAAGACGTGCAGGCTTACGTGAAGGATGCGGTCAAGCGCGCCGAGTCCGCTCCGGCTGCCAGCACCGGCACTGGCAACGGCATGAGCGTCGTGGCCTGGCCGAAGGTTGATTTCAGCAAGTTCGGCCCTGTCGAAGAGCTGGAACTGACCCGTATCCAGAAGATCTCCGGTCCTGCCCTGCACCGCAACTGGGCCATGATCCCCCACGTCACCCAGTTCGACGAAGCCGATACCACGGATCTGGAAGCGTTCCGCAAAGAGCAGAACATCCTGGCCGAGAAGCAGAAGCTGGACGTGAAGATCACCCCGCTGGTGTTCATCCTGAAGGCGGCCGCCAAGGCCCTGGAAGCCCATCCGCGCTTCTGCAGCGCCCTGTCCGAAGACGGCAGCAAGCTGATCATGAAGAAGTACATCCACATCGGTGTGGCGGTGGATACCCCCAACGGTCTGGTGGTTCCGGTGGTTCGCGACGTCAACAAGAAGGGCATCCACGAGCTGTCCCGCGATCTGGCCGAGATCTCCAAGAAGGCCCGTGCCGGCAAGCTGACCGCTGCCGACATGCAGGGCGGTTGCTTCACCATCTCCAGCCTGGGTGGCATCGGCGGTACCAGCTTTACCCCGATCGTCAACGCGCCGGAAGTGGCCATCCTGGGCGTCTCCAAGTCCGAGATGAAGCCGAAGTGGAACGGTAAAGAGTTCGTGCCGCGCCTGATGCTGCCGCTGGCTCTGAGCTACGACCACCGCGTCATCGATGGCGCCGACGGTGCCCGCTTCATCACCACCCTGAGTGGTGTGTTGTCCGACATTCGTCGACTGGTCCTGTAAGTGAGAGGGCGGGCCCAGAGCCCGCCCTTTTTGCTTCTCATTTCGTTAACAGGATTGTAAACTTGCCCCGTTTTTTTCACGGCTGCAGCGGCCTTGTTTGGCATAAGACTGTGCTGTCCGGGGATATAAGAACGACAAAGAGGTCATGATGAGTAAAGAAATCAAAACCCAGGTCGTAGTACTGGGTGCTGGCCCTGCCGGTTATTCCGCTGCCTTCCGTGCGGCTGACTTGGGTCTGGATACCATTATCGTCGAGCGTTACTCCACCCTGGGTGGCGTCTGCCTGAACGTGGGTTGCATCCCGTCCAAGGCACTGCTGCACGTCGCCAAAGTCATTGAAGAAGCCAAGGCGCTGGCCGAGCACGGCATCGTCTTCGGTGCCCCGCAGACCGACATCGACAAGGTGCGTCTGTGGAAAGAGAAGGTCATCAACCAGCTGACCGGCGGTCTGGCTGGCATGGCCAAGATGCGTAAAGTCCAGGTCGTGAACGGCTTCGGCAAGTTCACCGGTCCGAACACGCTGGAAGTGGAAGGCGCCGACGGCAAGACCACCGTCACCTTCGACAACGCCATCATCGCCGCCGGTTCCCGTCCGGTGAAGCTGCCGTTCATCCCCCATGACGACCCCCGCGTATGGGACTCTACCGATGCGCTGGAGCTGACGACCGTTCCTGGCAAGCTGCTGGTCATCGGTGGCGGCATCATCGGTCTGGAGATGGGTACCGTGTACTCCTCCCTGGGTTCCGAGATCGACGTGGTGGAATTTGCCGACCAGCTGGTACCGGCTGCCGACAAAGACATCGTCAAGATCTACACCAAGCGCGTTGCCAAGAAATTCAACATCATGCTGGAGACCAAGGTCACCGCCGTTGAAGCCCGTGAAGACGGCCTGTACGTCTCCTACGAAGGCAAGCACGCCCCGGCCGAGCCGGTTCGCTACGACAACGTGCTGGTTGCCGTAGGCCGTGTGCCGAACGGCAAGATGCTGGATGCCGAGAAGGCCGGTGTTGCCGTCAACGAGCGCGGTTTCATCGAAGTCGACAAGCAGCTGCGTACCAACGTGGCCCACATCCACGCCATCGGCGACATCGTCGGTCAGCCCATGCTGGCCCACAAGGGTGTACACGAAGGCCACGTGGCGGCCGAAGTCATCGCCGGCAAGAAGCACTACTTCGACCCGAAAGTGATCCCGTCCATCGCCTATACCGAGCCAGAGATGGCCTGGGTGGGTCTGACCGAGAAGGAAGCCAAGCAACAGGGTCTGAACTTCGAAGTCGCCACCTTCCCGTGGGCTGCTTCCGGTCGCGCCATCGCGTCCGACTGCTCCGACGGCATGACCAAGCTGATCTTCGACAAGGAGAGCGGCCGCGTCATCGGTGGTGCCATCGTGGGTACCAACGGCGGTGAACTGCTGGGTGAAATCGGTCTGGCCATCGAGATGGGTGCCGACGCTGAAGACATCGCGCTGACCATCCATGCTCACCCGACTCTGCACGAGTCCGTGGGTCTGGCTGCCGAAGTGTTCGAAGGCTCCATCACCGACCTGCCGAACGCCAAGGCCAAGAAGAAAAAATAATCTTCTGCCCGTTTCATAAGAAAAGCCGCTCCATGGAGCGGCTTTTTGTTGTCTGTCTTTCGGCACCCAGCGGTCAGCAGCGCCCCTTCTTGGCCTGTCCCGGTGGGCAGAAGGTACCGTAGCCTCCGCGATCCCCGTCGCTGACCCGGATCCGGGTATCGTCCACGCTCACGTCGGCACCGTGCACCCGCACGGGCCCGCTGCTGCAGGCGCTGAGCAGCCCCCCCAGCACTATCATCACGACCAGCTTGCCCATAACTCCTCCTCTCATTTTCCTGATTATGGGGCATTTTCAGAAGCCGGTGGAGGTGGCGCAAAAGCGCCTGCGTCACGGCTTGCCGTGGTGGCGACAGAGGGCGCCGCTGCGCCCTCTGTCGGGTGATGAAATGGGAGTCAAAAGTTACAGCCGGAAGTTGCCGACCAGCTTGTCGAGCTCGCCGGAGAGGTGCTGCAGGTTGCGGCTCGACTCGGTCAGGTGATGGGCGATATCGGCGGTCTCCATGGTGAGCTGGTTGATGTCTTCCACGTTGCGGTTGAGTTCGCCCACCACGCTCGACTGCTCTTCGGTGGCGGTGGCGACCTGGATGTTCATGTCGCTGATCTGGGTGATGTGCCCGGTGATCTGGTCGAGGGCGCCGTTGGCCTCGTCGGCCTGGGTCACCACCCGCAGGCTCTGGTTGCGGCCCTGGGCCATGGCGCTGACGGCGCGGGCGCTCTGCTCCTGGAGGCTGTTGATCATGCCCTGGATCTCGGCGGTGGAGGCGGCGGAGCGGCTGGCGAGGTTGCGTACCTCGTCGGCCACCACGGCGAAGCCACGGCCCTGCTCGCCGGCGCGGGCGGCCTCGATGGCGGCGTTGAGGGCCAGCAGGTTGGTCTGCTCCGAGATGCTGCGGATGGTGTCGAGGATGCTGCCGATGGAGTCGGTCTGGCTCGCCAGGGACTCGATGACCCCGGCGACCTGTTCGATTTCACCGGAGAGGCCGACGATGCCGTGACGGGCCTGGGCGACGACCTGGGCCCCCGCATCGGCCTGCTCGTTGGCCTGCTTGGCGACGTCGGCGGCGAGAGACGCATTGCCGGCGATCTCGGTGACGGTGGCCCCCATCTCGTGGATGGCGGTAGCGACCTGGACGGTGCGATCCCGCTGGGCGGTGCAGTTGTGCTGGGTGAGCTGGGCCTTGGCGGCCACCTCGCTGGCGGTGGCGGCCACCTGGCGGGAGTTGCTCGCCACCTGCACGATGGCACCGTGGATCCGGGTCACGAACTGGTTGAAGCTGTGGGCAATCTCGGCCAGCTCGTCCTTGCCGGTGAGACTGGCGCGGCTGTCGAGGGCGAGGTGGCGGGCCACTTCGCCAATATGGGATTGCAGGAAGGAGACCCGGCGGCGCAGCCCGATGAGGATGAGGGTCGAGACGAGCAGCGAGATGGCGATGGCGATGACGATGATGGCGATCATCTGGGTACGACCGCTGTCATAGCTGTTTTCGCTCAGGTCGTTGCGATGCTGGGCCTGACCTATCAACCCGTCGAGCAGCTCATTGGCGCCCTTGCGCATGACCCCGTAGCTCTGGCTGTAGCGATCCCGGTAGATGGCGCGTGCCTCGTCCATCTTGTTGTCAGAGAGCGCCTGCAACATGGGGGTCAGCTCATCCCGCTCCACCCGGGTGAATTGATCGAGCAGGGTCTGGGCCTTGGCCCGGGCGTCCGGATCGACCTGGGCCTTGACGGCCTGCTCCATGGCCTGGCGCATCTCGGGAATGTCTTCCTCGCGTGTCTCCTTGACCCGGGTCAGCACCCCCTTTTCGTCGCGCAGGGAGGTGTCCTGCAGCAGCATCATGTCGATGCCGACGCGCATGCGCGGGATGCGGGAGGCCACTTCCGCCATGGCCCGCATGGGGGTGGCGGTATTCTGGAACAGCTCTTCGGCCTGCTGCCTGATGTTGTCCATGCTGCGCAGACTGGCGGCGCCAACCAGCAGCAGGGCGAGACAGGGCACGGTGACGGCCAGGATCAGTTGGGTTTTGATGGTGAGGTTGCCTGCCAGCATGTTGACTCCTTGGTGTGTTGCTGTGTCGCTACTGTAGCGGCTCGTCATGACGGTTCGCCGTCATGGGGGTCGGTATTCCCTGTCGACCCGGTGAAAAAAGGGCGCCGCAGCGCCCTTTCATCTTATAACCGGAAGTTGCCGACCAGCTTGTCGAGCTCGCCGGAGAGCTGTTGCAGGCTGCGGCTGGACTCGGTCAACTGGTGGGCGATGTCGGCGGTCTCCATGGTGAGCTGGTTGATGTCCTCCACGTTGCGGTTGATCTCCCCGACCACGCTGGACTGCTCTTCGGTGGCGGTGGCGACCTGGATGTTCATGTCGCTGATCTGGGTGATGTGCCCGGTGATCTGGTCGAGGGCGCCGTTGGCCTCGTCGGCCTGGGTCACCACCCGCAGGCTCTGGTTACGCCCCTGGGCCATGGCGCTGACGGCGCGGGCGCTCTGCTCCTGGAGGCTGTTGATCATGCCCTGGATCTCGGCGGTGGAGGCGGCGGAGCGGCTGGCGAGGTTGCGCACCTCGTCGGCCACCACGGCGAAGCCACGGCCCTGCTCGCCGGCGCGGGCAGCCTCGATGGCGGCGTTGAGGGCCAGCAGGTTGGTCTGCTCCGAGATGCTGCGGATGGTGTCGAGGATGCTGCCGATGGAATCGGTCTGGCTCGCCAGGGACTCGATGACCCCGGCCACCTGCTCGATCTCACCGGATAGGCCGACGATGCCGTGACGGGCCTGGGCGACTACCTGGGCCCCCGCATCGGCCTGCTCGTTGGCCTGCTTGGCGACGTCGGCTGCCAGGGATGCATTGCCGGCGATCTCGCTGACGGTGGCTCCCATCTCGTGGATGGCGGTAGCGACCTGGACGGTGCGATCCCGCTGGGCGGTGCAGTTGTGCTGGGTGAGCTGGGCCTTGGCGGCCACCTCGTTGGCGGTGGCGGCGAGCTGGCGGGAGTTGCTCGCCACCTGTTCGATGGAGCCGTGGATCTTGGCGACAAAGTTGTTGAAGCCGGTCGCCACCTGGGCCAGTTCGTCACGGCCATCGACCTTGAGGCGATGGGTGAGGTCGCCATCACCGCTGCCGAGTTCGCGGAACAGGCGGGCCAGTTCGTTGAGGGGGCGGCTCACGGAGCCCGCCAGGAGAACGCCGAGCAGCCCCATGCCGACGGCGATGGCCAGGCTGACCAGCACCATGTGCAGGCGCGCTCTGTCCAGTTCGGCATAAATCTCGGCCTCCGGCACCTGGGCCACCAGATACCAGTCGAGCAGGGGGATGTAGCTGCTGGCCAGGATCACGGGCTGGCCGTCGACCTCGGCACGGGTGGCGGCAAAGGGCTGCTTGTTGAGCAGGTTGGTGCTGCTGCCGCTGGCCAGCTGGGTCAGGTTGTCCCGATCGATGCGGGCGGCGTCGGGGTGCAGCTTCACCTTGCCGCTGCCGTCTGTCATGAAGACGAAGCCGCTGTCGCCGATGCGGAAGTTGGCGAGCATGCTGACCATGCTGTCGAGGGATTTGGCTAGGCCGGCGAGGCCGCGTCCGTCGAGCTGCTGGAAGTTGACGAACAGTTTTACCTCGCCATTGCTCTCCCGAAAGATGCTGAGCATCAGATCCTGGCGGCTCTTGGTGTAGTCATAGAACCAGTTGTCCTGCTCGTGGTTCAGGATGCGCAGAAAACCGTCCTGGTTGTAGTAGGCGGCACTCTGACGATCGGCGAAGGAGGCGGTGACCAGGCCATACTGGCTCGTCATGTCCTTGAGCTGGTTGATAAGGATGGACTCCTGCTCCTTGGGCATGCCGCGCTCGACCCAGTCCAGCACGAAGCGGTCGTTGGCAAGCTGTCTGGCGGCATTGGCGACCGAAGTGAGATCCTTCTCGATCTCCTTGCCGATGCGCTGGGTCAGGTTGGGCAGCTCCTGCTCGAACATGCGGTTCTCGATCAGCTGCTGGGCAGAACGCTGGCTGAAATAGCCCACCAGCAGGCAGGAGAGGGCCACGGCGAGGATGACGGTGGCCAGAATTTTCTGTTTCAGTGTCAGGCTTGCGAACATAAGGGTGACTCGGAAGTGTGAACCAGGGTTGAACTCATAATAGCGGCTGATTTGGCGCGCTCTTGAGGCGGCGGGGGCGTTTATTGTCGATTAACGTTTGCGCTCACACCCGGATTGGACTGGATTGGCGCCCGATTTTGCCGAGACATCGTCGCAAGCGGGGCGACCCCTCGCCAGCACCCCGGCTTGCGGTTAAAGTGCTTGCACTTATAGTAGGCTGCACCTGACTGGCGGCCTGCCCGCTCGACTCGCACCGGATTTATGGACTTTCATATGCGCATCTTTCATCGGGGATGGACCCATCTGCTCGTGCTCCTGCTGGCGACCCTGCCGTTCATGGCGGCGGCCGGAGCCAATGATCCCGCGCCTTCTGCCAAAAACCCGGGGGCAACCAAGATGGATCGTCCGAAGATCGCCCTGGTACTGAGCGGCGGCGGGGCCAAGGGGTCGGCCCATATCGGGGTGCTCAAGGTGCTGGAGGCAAAGCACATCCCGGTGGACATCATCGTCGGGACCAGCATGGGCTCCTATGTGGCGGGCATGTATGCCATGGGGCTTAGCGCCGAGGAGGTGGAGCGCACGACGCTGGCCATCGACTGGAACAAGGGCTATCAGGACAAGGTGGGACGCGACGAGCTCTCCCTGCGCAAGAAGCAGCAGACCGAGAAATACCAGCTGCGCACCGACATCGGGGTCAACGGTGACCAGACCCAGTTGCCGGACGGTTTCTTCCAGGGACAGTCCATGGCCAGCCTGCTGCGCCACGCCACCTCCAACCTGCCGGCGCAAAAGAGCTTCGACAACCTGCCTATCCCCTATCGCGCGGTGGCGACCGACATGGAGACGGTGACCCCCTTCGTGCTGGATCACGGCAGCCTCGCCAAGGCGATGCAGGCCTCCATGTCCATTCCCGGTGCCCTCAAGCCGGTGGACTGGGACGGCCGCATCCTGGCCGATGGTGGCACGGTCAACAACATGCCGGTGGACGTGGCCAAGGCCATGGGGGCCGACGTGGTGATCGCGGTGGACATCGGCGCCAAGCTGCGTACCCGGGAGTCCCTCAAGTCGGGATTGGCCATGATCGATCAGCTCACCACCTACATGACCCAGGTGGGGACCGAAAAGCAGAAGGCGCTGCTGGGCCCCAGGGACATCCTGCTGACCCCCGAGTTCGGCAACATGGGGATCGCCGACTTCGCCCTGATGCCGGAGGGGATCAAGATCGGGGAGGCGGTCGCCAACAGTGCAGCGGCCCGGCTCGATGCGCTCTCTCTCTCGCCCGCCGCCTACGCCGACTATCGCAACGGCAAGCTGAGCCGGCGTGCCGAGCGCAGTGGCCAGCCCGCCTACTACATCGACAAGGTGGAGATCATCAACAAGTCGCGCCTCTCCGACGACACGGTGCGGGCCATGCTGAACGTGCGCCCGGACAAGGTGCAGACCTACGAGAGCCTGGAGGCGGGGATCCGTCGCCTCTACGCCCTGGAGTCGTTCGATCGCATCACCTACGAGGTGGAGGAGCGGGACGGAGAGAACGTGCTGGTGGTGGACGCCAGCGAGAAGAACTGGGGGCCGGGTTATCTCAACTTCCAGCTCGGTTTCTCCGATGACTTCGAGAGCAGCTCCAACTACAACGTTGGCATGTCCTACACCCTGACCAACGTCAACGACTGGGGAGGCGAGTGGCTGACCGAGGCGTCCCTCGGGACCGCCAAGCACCTCAAGACCGACTTCTACACCCCGCTGGAGCCCTCCCAGACCTACTTCGGCGAGACGAGCCTGGCCTACGACAAGACCCAGCGACGCGTCTTCTTCCCGGAAGAGAGCAGGTCGTCGTCCGGGGTCAGCTATCTGGACTCCGAGTACAGCTTCACCAGCGTGGATCTTGCCGTCGGCTGGAATCGCCAGCCCTGGAGCCGCTTCTCCCTTGGGCTGGAGGGCAAGATCGGCAGCGTGGAGATCCAGAACCTCACCAACGCGGATGCCGATGCCTCTGCCTGGGGACCCTACATCCGCTTCGAGCACGACACCCTCGACAGCCGCTACTTCCCCTATCAGGGGGTCTACTGGGACATCAAGGGGGGCTACTCCTACGTCGATCTCGACCCCTCGGACGGCCCCTCCGAGCAGGCCGAGGGGGTGAATTACCGGCTGGTGATGATCAAGCCCTGGTCCTGGGACAGGCACAGCCTCAACCTGATGCTGGAAGGGGGCGGCTCAAGCTCCCAGGAGACGGTACCGCTGTTCGTGCAGGATCTGGGGGGGCTGTTCCGCATGTCCGGCTTCCAGCATTACCAGTTGAGCGGTCGATACAGCCTGTTCGGCGGATTGCGCTACATCTACCGGGTGGCGGACAACGACTTCGGTGCCTTCAAGGCGCCCCTGTTCCTCGGGGGCTCCCTCGAGCAAGGGGGGGTCTGGGACAAGGGAGAGGACATCAGCATCGAATCCTCCTATACCTCGGGTTCCCTCTATATGGGGGTGGAGAGTTTCCTCGGTCCCATCTTCCTCGGCTATGGCATGGCGGAGGGGGGGCACGACATGTTCTATCTGCAATTGGGCACTACGTTCCAATAAGGGCGAAATGCTGCCTTTTTGTTAACTCACCTTGGGTGGGCGGCTTGTCACTCTAAAAAAACCTAATAGGTTTATATGGTTATGCTGGTTTGATGAATAACTGCACAGGGTTTGGATTTTAATTAGTCGTTAAAACTTATATAGTGGGGGGCACCCTACGGGTGTCCCGCAAGGACGATCGCCGCGAGCTTGGGCGAACCCCAAAAAAAAGACCAAAGAGGAATTAGTCGTGCTTGAAACATACCGTAAACACGTCGCAGAACGTGCCGCCGAAGGCGTGGTCGCCAAACCTCTGGACGCAGAGCAGGTTGCCGCCCTGGTTGAGCTGATCAAGAATCCGCCCGCCGGCGAACAGGACTTTCTGAAAGAACTGTTGTCCTCCCGCATTCCCCCGGGTGTTGATGAAGCGGCCTATGTGAAAGCCGGCTTCCTCACCGCCGTCGCCAAGGGCGAGGCCCATTCCCCCATCCTGACTGCCGCCGAAGCCGTCGAGCTGCTCGGTACCATGCAGGGTGGTTACAACATCCAGCCGCTGATCGACCTGCTGGACGATGCGACCCTGGCTCCTCTTGCCGCCAAGGGTCTCTCCCACACCCTGCTGATGTTCGACTCCTTCCACGACGTGGAAGAGAAGGCCAAGGCGGGCAATGCCCACGCCAAGCAGGTGCTGCAATCCTGGGCCGACGCCGAGTGGTTCCTGAACCGCCCGGCCCTGGCCGAGAAGATCACCGTCACCGTGTTCAAGGTGACCGGCGAAACCAACACCGATGATCTGTCGCCGGCGCCGGACGCCTGGTCCCGCCCGGACATTCCGCTGCACGCCCTGGCGATGCTGAAGAACGCCCGTCCCGGCATCACCCCGGACAAGGATGGCGTCATCGGCCCCATCAAGACCATTGATTCCCTGAAAGAGCAGGGCTTCCCGCTGGCTTACGTGGGTGACGTGGTCGGTACCGGCTCTTCCCGTAAATCCGCCACCAACTCCGTGCTCTGGTTCATGGGCGACGACATTCCGTTCGTGCCGAACAAGCGTGCTGGCGGCGTCTGCCTCGGTGGCAAGATTGCCCCCATCTTCTTCAACACCATGGAAGATGCCGGTGCCCTGCCCATCGAAGTGGATGTCTCCAAACTGGAGATGGGCGATGTCATCGACATCTTCCCCTATGAGGGCAAGATCACCCGCCACGGTACCGACGAGGTGCTGGCCCGGTTCGAACTGAAGACCGAGGTGCTGATCGACGAAGTGCGCGCCGGTGGCCGTATTCCGCTGATCATCGGCCGTGGCCTGACCGACAAGGCCCGCGAGGCGCTGGGTCTGCCGTTCTCCACCGTGTTCCGCCGTCCGCAGCCGGTGGCCGATACCGGCAAAGGTTTCACCCTGGCCCAGAAGATGGTGGGCAAGGCATGTGGCGTGAAGGGCATTCGCCCGGGCACCTACTGCGAACCCAAGATGACCACGGTCGGCTCCCAGGACACCACGGGCCCCATGACCCGCGACGAGCTGAAAGACCTGGCCTGCCTCGGTTTCTCCGCCGATCTGACCATGCAGTCCTTCTGCCACACCGCGGCCTATCCCAAGCCCATCGACGTGCAGACCCACCACACCCTGCCGGACTTCATCATGAACCGCGGCGGTGTTTCTCTGCGTCCGGGCGACGGCGTCATCCACTCCTGGCTGAACCGCATGCTGCTGCCGGATACCGTGGGTACCGGTGGTGACTCCCACACCCGTTTCCCCATCGGTATCTCCTTCCCGGCTGGCTCTGGTCTGGTGGCCTTCGCCGCCGCCACCGGCGTGATGCCGCTGGACATGCCGGAATCCGTGCTGGTGCGCTTCAAGGGCGAGCTGCAGCCGGGCATCACCCTGCGTGACCTGGTCCATGCCATCCCCTACGCCGCCATCCAGAAAGGGCTGCTGACCGTCGAGAAAGCGGGCAAGAAGAACATCTTCTCCGGCCGCATCCTCGAGATCGAAGGTCTGCCGACCCTGAAAGTGGAGCAGGCGTTCGAACTGGCGGACGCCAGCGCCGAGCGCTCTGCCGCTGGTTGCACCATCAAGCTGGATAAAGAGCCGATCATCGAGTATCTGAAGTCCAACATCGTGATGCTGAAGTGGATGCTCTCCGAAGGCTACGGCGACGTGCGCACCATCACCCGCCGCATCAAGGGGATGGAAGAGTGGCTGGCCAACCCGGTACTGATGGAAGCGGACAAGGACGCCGAGTACGCCGAAATCATCGAGATCGATCTGGCCACCATCAAGGAGCCGATCCTGTGCGCGCCGAACGATCCGGACGATGCCCGTCTGCTGAGCGACGTGGCGGGTGACAAGATTGACGAGGTGTTCATCGGTTCCTGCATGACCAACATCGGCCACTTCCGCGCCGCCGGCAAACTGCTCGAGAAGTATCAGGGCGAGCTGCCGACCCGCATGTGGATCGCGCCGCCCACCAAGATGGACAAGGATCAGCTGACCGAAGAGGGCTACTACGGCATCTTTGGTCGGGTCGGTGCCCGCATCGAGATTCCGGGCTGCTCCCTGTGCATGGGCAACCAGGCGCGGGTAGCGGAAGGGGCCTCCGTGGTCTCCACCTCCACCCGCAACTTCCCGAACCGCCTGGGCAAGGGTGCCAACGTCTATCTGGCCTCTGCCGAGCTGGCTGCGGTTGCCGCCATCATCGGCAAGATCCCGACCGTGGAAGAGTATCTGCAGTACGCCAAGACCCTGGACGCCACTGCTGCCGACACCTATCGCTACCTGAACTTCAACGAGATCGCCTCCTACACCAAGAAGGCCGATGCGGTGATCCTGCAGCAAGCGGTCTGAGACTCGCCGGTCTGACCACTGAAAATAACAATGCCGCGTCTCGACGCGGCATTTTCCATTTCAGGGGGCTGCGCGATAATGACCCGCCATGCCCAGCAACGGCGTCGTCGATTTGCCTGGTACGCGCGTTGCGCTTTCGTTGTCTGGCCATGATGGCCCCACCGTTTCCTGGTGGGCATTTTTATACCGCGGTACCTGCGAAGCGGGCCCGCGCATTGCGGCGTGGTTGCTATGTTTCTGTTCCGGATTGATCTGGCCCGCATGAAGTGGCGCCTTGGTTGTGCCCTGCTGGTGTTAGCCCTGCCCCTGGTGGTGGGAGGGTGGATGGTGCATGACAGCTACGAGCAGGAGCTGAAGAACGATGCCAGTGCGTCAGCCAGCAAGGCCAGAACCTTGCTGGAGCGCATGCTGGATCAGGCCGAGCGGGCCAACCTCGAGGTATTGCCGCTGGCCGGTCGACCTTGCAGCGACAACCTGCTGCTGCTGCGCAAGCGAGTGGCGCTGGAGCCGTTCCTGCGCTCCATCAATCTGGTGCGACAGGGGATCATCAACTGCACCTCGCTGTTCGGGCCTGCCAGGGAAGTGGATGACGGCTCCCGCTACACGGATCGCAAGTTGCTGCTGATGAGCGGCAACCTGGTGCGCAAGAATCACCCCTTGCTGGTGGTGCGTCAGGAGCGGGGGCGTGATGCGGCACTGAGCGCCATTGACAGCAGTCAGCTCAGTTTCATGCTTACCCTGAGCAGCGATCCCAGCGAGCTGTTCTTGCAGGTGGGGTCCGCCTGGCTCGATGAGTCCGGCCACTTCCAAAGCGATCCGCCGAAACTGCACAGCAAGTTTGCCCTGATACTCGCCTCCCAGCGTTACCCCTTCACCATCCACGCCGGTTATGCCATGCCGATCTACTGGCGTGCCCTGTGGGAGGCTCGCCATCTGCAGCTGATCTGGCTGGGAGCCAGTTCGCTGGTGCTCTCACTGCTGGTGTGGTGGCTGCTTGGGCGGCCGGGGGCCCTGACGGACGAGCTGAGACGCGGGCTGCGAGCCAGGGAGTTTGTCCCCTATCTGCAACCGCTGATCGCCAGCAAGGGCGGCAAGATGGTGGGAGCCGAGGTACTGATGCGCTGGCAACATGCCACCGAGGGGCTGATCCGCCCCGATCTCTTCATCCCCCAGGCGGAAGAGTCTGGCCTGATCGTGCCCATGACGGTCAACCTGATGAAGACGGTGGCCAAGACACTCCACCCGGTACAGGAGCAGTTGCCCGAGGCATTTCACATCAGCTTCAACATCAGTGCCATCCACTGCCGGGACCTCTCCTTGGTGGCGGAGTGCCGCGACTTCCTCGGCCATTTCGTTCCGGGACGGGTGGTGCTGGTGCTGGAGCTCACGGAGCGGGAGCTGCTGGTGACCAGCCCGCAGACCCTCTCCCTGTTTCGCCAGCTCGACGAGATGGGGGTGCAGCTCGCCATCGATGACTTTGGCACCGGCCACTCCAGCCTCATCTATCTGCAGCAATTCCACGTGGACTATCTCAAGATCGACCGCTCCTTCATCGGCCGTATCGGGACGGAGTCCCTCTCCGAGCACATCGTGGACAACGTCATCGACCTTGGGGGACGGCTGGGGTTGTCCCTGGTGGCCGAAGGGGTGGAGACGGAGCAGCAGGCCGCCTATCTGAGAGGCAAGGGGGTCCAGTATCTGCAGGGATACCTGTTTGCCCGCCCCATGCCGATACGCCAGTTCTGCCGGGAGCTGACGGCGGGAGAGATACAGGTCGCCGCCGGGCGCACCGCCCAGGGCTAGGCCGCGCCCACCAGGCTGTGCAGCCAGTTCACCAGGATGTCGTGGGGGCTGCCGGGTTCGGGTGGCGCGGGGGCGAGCAGGTGATAGCCGGTGCCGTCGGGGACGAAGCCGAGCGGTGCCACCAGCAGGCCGGCCTCGATATCGTCGCACACCTGCCGGTAAGGGCCGATGGCGACTCCCAGCCCGGCGACTGCCGCCTGCAGGCTGAAATAGAAGTGCTCGAAGGTCTGACCCGGCACCTCCTCGTCGGCGGACATACCTGCGTGCTGCTGCCACTCCAGCCAGGCGCCCGGACGGGTCTTGGTGTGCAGACGGGGGGCCGTTGGCCTGAGGGCCTGCACATCCCCCCTGGGTTCAAAAAAGTGCGCCACCTTGCCCGGCGGGCAGACAGGGCCGGTCCGCTCTTCGAAAAGCAACTGGCTGTAGAGCTCGGCAGGCCAGTGAAAGTCGTTGCGCCGGATGGCGAGATCGATGCCGCTGCCAAAGCTGAGGGCGCCGCCGCCCGCCATCAGGTGTACGTCCAGCTCCGGGTGCAGAGCCTGGAAGGCGGGCCAGCGCGGGATCAGCCAGCGCATCAGGAGGGTGGGTTCGCAGGAGAGCACCAGCGACTGGGGACGGCTCTGCTGGCGCAGGGCCTGCGCCGTCTGGCGGATGCTGCCCAGCCCCTCCCTGACCGCCTGATAGAACCGTTCACCCGCGTCGGTCAGAAAGACCCGGCGCTGGCGCCGCTCGAACAGCATGACCCCCAGATCCTCCTCGAGCAGTCGTACCGCCCGGCTGATGGCGCCATGGGTGAGATGCAGTTCATCGGCGGCGCGGCCGAAATGCTCGGTGCGGGCAGCCACCTCGAAACAGCGCAGGGCGGTAAGGGAGGGAAGCGAGAGGGCTTTTTGTGAGTTTTTTTCACCATTCATGTCAGAAATCATCGTTCGTTATTGGTGTTGTTGGTAAATAAAATAGCCGATATCCTCTCTAATCAGGACTCTTTTCATGACCGAACTGTTAGCCGTTGTCGCCATTACCCTCTTTGCCGTCATCAGCCCCGGGCCCGACTTTGCCATGGTGTCGCGCAACAGCCTACTGCTCTCGCGCCGCACCGGCGTGCTGACGGCGATCGGCATCGCGGCCGGGGTCTGCGTGCACGTGGCCTACACCCTGCTGGGGGTGGGCCTGCTGATCCAGCAATCCCTCTGGCTGTTCAACCTCATCAAGCTGGCAGGGGCCGCCTATCTCATCTTCCTCGGCATCAAGATGCTGCGGGCCAAACCGGCTGCCGATGAAGAGAGCATCTGTCAGCCTGCCCTCTCCAGCCTGGGGGCGCTGCGCACCGGATTTCTGACCAATGTGCTCAATCCCAAGACGACCATCTTCATTGTCAGTCTCTTCATGCAGGTGGTGCAGCCGCAGACGCCGCTGGCGGTCCAGATCGGCTATGGCGCCTTCATCGCGCTGGCGCACGCCCTCTGGTTTGGTGCGGTGGCGCTCTTCTTCTCCACCCCTGCGGTGCGGGACCGACTGCTGGCGGTACGCCACTGGATCGATCGGGTGTTCGGGGGGCTGCTGGTGGGATTCGGCATGTTGCTGGCATTGACCCAGCAGACGCGCTGAGGCGGGGAGGGGCGCTCCCCCTATCCACCCCCGACTGTAGGGTCTTGTTTTTCATGCCTTGGCAGCCACTTTTCGGTAGAATTGGCGCTCATTTTGAAGTCAGATGAGGCGCGGTATGACGGTCAGGTTCCAGGCATTTCACAGCATCAAGGCGATTGGCAATCGGGAGGTGCTGTTCAACTGGTCCAGAACCAACCCCCTCGGCGCCCTTGATCAGGTGTGGCGCCCGACGACCCGTGACGAGCTGCAGCAATTGCTGCGGGAATACCCCGAGCGCAAGCTGCGGCTCATCGGCTCCGGCCTCTCTTTCGAACCCATCCACAGCGTCTACGCGGAAGGCAGCCAGGCGCTGCTGGTGGACCTGCACCACCTGCGCGGCCAGCTCGACAAGACTGCCGATACGGTGACCTACCTGGCGGGGACGCCGCTTGATACCGTCTATGCCGACCTCATCGCCATGGATCGCATGCTGCCGGCATCCCCCGGCGTCATCGGCATCCAGACCCTGGGCGGTGCGCTCAGCACCGGCACCCATGGGCAGGGATTGCACCAGTCCGCCCTGTGCGATGCGGTGGCTGCCCTGACCGTGATGCTGGCGAGCGGCGACATCATCCGTGTGGATCGCACCGATCCGCGCTTCGGCGCCTTCGTGATGGGCATGGGGATGCTCGGCATCCTGCTGGATGTGACCCTCAACACTGTGCCCAACCGCATCATGCGCTGCACCAAGTTCACCACCGACTACCCCTTCCTGCTGGAACACAACGAGCGCCTCAACCGGGAACACGCCTTCGTGAAGAGCTGGTGGTTCGCCTGGACCGGCGAGAGCCACATCTGGCTGGTGGATCCCGCCTCCGATGACGAGGTGGCCCGCTACCGGGCCGGGGGCAGCGAGCCGCTGGTGCTGGAGGGAGACATGGACGAGCGCATGAACCTGGCGCTCAATGCCACCATAGACGCGACCCTGCAGAAGATGGCCAGAGACACCAAGGACGAGGCCAGGGCAGGCGAGCACTTCGAGACGGTGCGCCGCTTCAAGGACGCCTCGGATCTGGTGGGCAACGTCTACCAGATCCTCTGCAAGGGGATCCCGGCGCCCCAGATCAACTGCGAGGTGGCCGTGCCCCTCGAACGCATGGGGGAGGCCCTTGCAGTCCTGCAGGCATGGCAGGAGGCGAACCCCGGCGTGCTGCACTACCCCTTCATCCTGCGCTGCACCGGTCCCTCCGTGGCCTGGCTCAGTGCCGCCCATGACAAGTCGGTGTGCTGGATAGGTTTTCTGGTCTATCTGGCGGCAGACGGGACCTTCGTCGGGGGCTCCATGGAGCAGATGCGCGAGTTGCAGCAACTGCTGGTGCCGCTCGGCGGTATTCCCCATTTCGGCAAGCACCTGGCGATGGACCTCTACGACTTCCCGGCCCTGTTGCCGCGCTGGCACGACTTCCTGGCCCTGAAGCGGGAGCTTGACCCCCATGGCCGTTTCGAAAACCGCTGGCTCGGCGACCTGTTCGCCAACCGGTAAGGATCTGACATGACCGATATGCAAGACACTCGCTTACTCATCCTCCTGCCGATCAGAGGGGGGGCAACCCGATGACAGACATGCAAGACACCCGCATCCCCGTGACCCTGCTGACCGGTTTTCTCGGCAGCGGCAAGACCACCTTGCTCAACCACTGGGTCAAGCAGCCCGAGCTCGGGGAGTGCGCCGTGCTCATCAACGAGTTCGGCTCCGTGGGGCTGGATCACCATCTGGTACAGCAGGTGGACGAGCAGGTGGTGCTGCTCGATTCCGGCTGCATCTGCTGCTCGGTGCAGGGCTCCCTGGTGGAGGCGCTGCAGGGGCTTTTCATGAAGGCCATCCAGCGCAAAATCAAACCCTTCAAACGGCTGATCATCGAAACCACTGGTCTGGCCGATCCGGCCCCCGTGCTGTTCACGTTGAGGGAAGAGGGCTTTATCGCCCAGCGCTACCGCTTCGACGGCACCGTCACCGTGGTGGATGCCGGTCATATCGAGCAGCAGCTGGCCGCTCAATATGAGGCGGTCAAACAGGTGGCGCTGGCGGATCTGCTGGTGGTGAGCAAGGGCGATCTGGTGGATGAAGAGACCCTTGCTCGGGTGGAAGCCCAACTGGCGGCCCTCAATCCGGCAGCCCCCATCCAGCGGGTCAGCAATGGGGTGCTCTCACCTGCGGTGCTGGAGAAACTCGGCGCCTACAACGAGGCAGCGGGGCGCGACGTGCGCCAGTTGCTGGCCTGGCTGCGTACCGAATCCCCGAAACAGGGGCTGGCTTCGCCCATGCAGCCGAAGATGACGCCGTTTGCCGCCAAGGTGGGGACGGCCGCGCCCACCCGCTTCGAGCACGGCAATATCGAAAGTTTCTCCCTGCGCATCGGCGAGCCGCTCAAGCCCTCCCGCCTGCTGGCCGCCATCGATGCGGTGCAGGCGCAATACGGTGATGCCCTGCTGCGTCTCAAGGGGATATTGCAACTGGAAGGGGAGAGCCAGCCCGTGGTGATCCACGGCGTGCACGGCCAGCTCTATCCGTTGCAGGCGCTGGGGGAGTGGCCCGAAGGCAAGGCCCAGTCCCGGCTGGTGTTCATCGTGAAGAGCCAGGACAGGGTAGGCATAGAGCAGTTGTTCCTCTCAACCCTCAAGGCCCCCGAACCCAGCCTGGAAGAGCACCTCAAGGCCATGCTCGGCCAGCCGGATGCCTGATATGCTGATATGACCCGCGCTCGTGCGGGTCTTATGTGATGAGGAGAGACAGAACCATGCCTGACAGCTCCCCGATGGTGACGCCCGCCCAGCGCAAATGGCTGCCCTGGCTGACAGCGGTCGGTTTTTTCATGCAGACCCTGGATGGCACCATCCTCAACACTGCCCTGCCCAGCATGGCCGAGGCCCTGGGCGAGAGTCCGCTGCAGATGCAGTCCGTCATCATCGCCTACATGCTGACGGTGGCCCTGCTCATTCCCGCCTCCGGCTGGCTGGCGGACAGATTCGGCACCCGCCGGGTCTATCTGGTCGCCATCCTGCTGTTTACCCTGGGTTCCCTGGCCTGTGCCATCGCCAACACCCTGCCCATGCTGGTGATCGCCCGGGTGTTGCAAGGGGTCGGGGGGGCCTTGCTGATGCCCATCGGGCGTCTGGCGGTGCTGCGGGTCTACAGCAAGCATGAGCTGCTGAGGGTGATGTCGTTCGTCACCATCCCCGGTCTGCTCGGCCCCCTCATCGGCCCGGCTCTGGGGGGCTGGCTGGTGGAGGTGGCGAGCTGGCACTGGGTCTTCCTCATCAACCTGCCGGTGGGCCTGCTCGGCTTCGTGGCGAGCTGGCACTTCATGCCCGACCTTCGCCAGCACACCGCCAGGTTTGACTGGCAGGGGTTTGTGCTGTTCAGTGTCGGCATGGTGCTGGTATCCGTCGGTCTGCAAGGCCTGGGGGAGCACAGCATCTCAACCGGCTGGGCCCTGTTTGCGGTATTGTTCGGTCTGGCCGCCATGGCGAGCTACTGGCTCTATGCCGCCACGGCGGAGCAGCCCCTGTTCAGTCTGGCGCTGTTCAAGACGTCCACCTTCGCCATCGGTATCTGGGGCAATCTGTTTGCCCGCCTCGGCAGCGGCGCCATGCCGTTTCTCACCCCGCTCTTCCTGCAACTGGGGCTCGGCTTCTCCCCGAGCAAGGCGGGGATGACCATGATCCCCACGGTGATCGGCGCCATGCTGACCAAGACGCTGGTGAACAAGCTCATTCCGCGCATCGGTTATCGCCGCATCCTGATCGGCAACACCCTGGCGCTCGGGGCCATGATCGCGAGCTTCTATTTCATCGACAACCAGGTGCCCCACGGCGTACTGCTGGTGTGGCTGGCGGTCTTTGGCGCCATCAACTCCCTGCAATTTTCCGCCATGAACACCCTGACCCTGCAGGATCTCAGCAGCGAGCACGCCAGCAGCGGCAACGGTCTGCTGTCGGTGGTGATGCAGCTCTCCATGAGCCTGGGGGTGGCCATCGCCGCCAGCCTGCTGGGACTCTTCTCCATCGGCCAGCCCGAGGAGAGTGGCCGCTGGCTGGAGGGGTTCCACCTCACCTATCTGTGCATCGGCCTGATGTCCATGCTGGCGGCGCTGATCTTCGCCCAGCTGGCGCGGGAAAAGCGCTGAGTCCCAGGCTCAGGGGGCGGGCAGGTAGCTCACGTCGCAGGGTAATCGGGCCAGCAGTCCGGCCAGGTGGGTGGTCTCCAGCAGGAAAGTCTGCTCGGGGTGGCCCGGCGTCCAGGTAAAGGCATGGTGATTCATGAGCACGGGATCCACCAGCAGGGGGATGTCGGCGCGGGGCAGGAAGGGGCAGACGGCTCCCGGCAGGCAGCCAATCTCGGTCTGCATCTCGTCAGCGGTGCAGATGGAGGGTTTGGCACCGAGCGCCGCCTTGACCGCCTTGCTGTCGAGCCGGCCGTCTCTGTGGGTCAGCAGCAGGGCGAAGCGACCATCCTTGAATTTGAGGAAAAGGGTCTTGCTGAACTCGGCCTGCCAGCCGAGGCGAGCCTTGACCCGCTCGTCGGTGGCGTAATCGAGGATGGGTTCGTGCTCGAAGCGCTGGTGGGGCAGGTCGGTGAGCAACTGACGGTTGAAGTCGTGAATGGCATCGAGTGGCATGGGGTTCTCCTGTGATGGCGGTCATCCTGCCACTTGCACCGGCGCAGGCCCAATCACCGTTTCTTATCCATCATCAGCGGAGTCATCAACAAGGGCACCCGAGGGTGCCCTTGTTGTTCAGTGATGCTGCAATTCGCCCGCTTTCCAGTGGAAGGGAATGGGGTCAAGGCGCTGGGAGGCTTTGTCGTAACCTGCCCACAGCTCACCGATGGTGCGACCATCGATGGGGTGGCGGAATGTGGGAGCCAGCTCCGCCAGCGGCCAGAGCACGAAGGCGTTGGTGAGGATCTCGCCGCGCGGCAGCACCAGCGGCGTCTCGCAGACCAGCTCGCCGTAGAGCAGCAGATCGAGATCCAGGGTGCGCGGGGCGAACTTCTTGGCATCCGGCTCGCGGCCGTGAGCGAACTCCATGGCGCGTAGCCGCTGGCACAGGGTCGCCAGGGGCAGCTCGGTATCGGCACCCACCACCAGGTTGTAGAAGGGGCGGCCGTTGAAGCCCACTGCCTCGCTCTCGAATACCCGGGAGACCTGCAACTCGCCGAATTCGGCGTGCAGGGCATCGAGGCCGGCGCGGATATGGCGTTCCCGTTCGATGTTGGATCCCAGACTGATATAGATGCGGGTCATCAGTTGGCGCTCGCAGCCGGCGTGCGATGGCGCAGGATCTCGACCCCGACGCCTGCCGCATTGGGCACGGCACCCGGTTTGGTCAGGGTCACCTTGACCCACTGTACCCGCTCGTCTTCCAGCACCAGGGCGGCGACCTGCTCGGCCATGGTCTCGACCAGCTCCACTATCTTGCCCTGGGCGTGATCACAGATCTTGCGAGAGAGGGTGGCGTAATCCAGCGCCAGATTGATATCGTCGGTTGCGGCGGCTGGGCGGTTGTCAAACCCCATCTCGAGGTCGAAACAGAGCTTCTGGCGAATGCCCTTCTCCCACTCATATACCCCTATGGTGGTCAAAACCTCGAGTCCGCGAATAAACACCTTGTCCATGACAGTACTTCTTCTTTACTCTTGATGGGCTGTGAAAACAGCGCAGGGATGCAGGCCCGGCAAGCAGATTGCCGCTGGCGGCCGGTTTGGGCGACACGCTTTCGGGCAAGCCCGGGCCTGGGAATGTGGCCCGCATCATACCCCATTCATATCGTGGTAAAAACGACCAAGATGACGGCCCTGACGATTTTGATGATTATTCTGGCCTATCTGGGCGGCTCGCTGTCCAGTGCCGTGCTGGTTTCCCGCATCACGGGTCTGCCGGATCCCCGTGACCATGGTTCCCACAACCCGGGGGCGACCAATGTGTTGCGCCTCGGCGGCCGGATGGCGGCGCTGATCGTACTGCTTCTCGACGTGCTCAAGGGGATGGCCCCCGTCTACCTCGCCTGGTATCTGCAGATCAAGCCCGTCTACCTCGGCTTTATCGGGGTGGCCGCCTGTCTGGGCCACATGTACCCCCTCTTCTTCCACTTCCGTGGCGGCAAGGGCGTCGCCACCGCCCTCGGTACCATGCTGCCCATCGGCTTTGCCATGGGGGGCGCCGTCATCACCACCTGGCTGCTGGTGCTGCTGGTGAGCGGCTATTCGTCACTGGCGTCCATCGTGACCGTGTTGCTGACTCCGCTCTTTACCTATCTGCTCAAACCGGAATACACGTTGCCGGTCTCCCTGCTCTCCTGTCTCATCCTGATCCGTCATCACGAGAACATTACCCGCCTGCTCAAGGGGGAGGAGTCCCGCCTCTGGGGGCGCCGGGGAGCGGTCCCGCCAGCAGAAGTGATGAAAATGGATGATGCTGCGCAAAAAAGAGACGAACGAGACGAAAAGTGAAATTTCCCGTTGACCACCTGCCCTAAAATCCGTTTAATAGCGCCCACGCCCAGATAGCTCAGTCGGTAGAGCAGGGGATTGAAAATCCCCGTGTCGGCGGTTCGATTCCGTCTCTGGGCACCATATTTTAGTGCCATGAAATAAAAACGTGTTCATGCACAATGGTTTGAAGTGTGCCGGCTTAGCTCAGTAGGTAGAGCAACTGACTTGTAATCAGTAGGTCACCAGTTCGATTCCGGTAGCCGGCACCATTTGCCCAGATAGCTCAGTCGGTAGAGCAGGGGATTGAAAATCCCCGTGTCGGCGGTTCGATTCCGTCTCTGGGCACCACGAATAATTCCTCCTTAGCTCAGTCGGTAGAGCGACGGACTGTTAATCCGCAGGTCGCTGGTTCGAGCCCAGCAGGAGGAGCCAAATAAAAAGCCCAGCAGCAATGCTGGGCTTTTTCTTTTCCCATTGTCCCCGTCCTGAATATGGCTTATACCTTCTTCCCCGAATAGATGGAGATCTCGATGGGACAAGGTGTGAAACGCACACAGCGCGATTACTCACTGAGGTTTAAATTGTCCCTGGTCGAGCAGATTGAAAAAGGTGAACTCACCTACCAGTAGACACAATTCCAATATGGCATTCAGGGCAATTCGACCATTCTGGTATGGTTGCATAAGCATGGTCTGCAGGGTTGGAGCCAGGGAGCATCGATTAGAGCTGGCAGGATCACATCATGCCTGATCCCGACAACCAAATGTCTGAACAGCGTATCAAGGAGCTCGAGTAGCTGGCGCTGATGAGCCTGGAGGCTCAGTTCTTTGAAGGCGCCTCAATCGTAAAAAACGACCTGGTAAGCTCTCTAGCAGCGGTATGTCGAAAAGCTGACCATCTTCAGTGCTTGCTGGTTCCTCGGAATAAACCGTTAGGCTGACTACAATCGCAATCGGGTCGCCGACCTGCGTCATGCACAAGGGCAGCAGGTAGTGAGCTTTGTGCGCAAAGTTCACTACGGGTGGGCATCCACAAGTAGCATTATCTGCTGCAGGGCCAAGACGATGCTGGGCTGACGGTCTGGTGGGACAGACTGTTTAGGATATTGGCCGAGCACCGTCTGTTGGTGCAGCCCAAACGGGCCTATCACAAGACGCTCCACAGTTTTCAGCGTTTCTATCGCCATCCCAACTTGCTCAAACCCGGCCCGGTGAAAATCACTGCGGTGGCGCCAGGGCAGGTCTTGGTTGCCGACATCACTTACCTGCCGGCAAAGAGCGGGCCACTCTACCTGAGCCTGGTGACGGATGCCTTCTCGCGTAAGATAGCGGGGCATCACGTGCACGCAGGGATGCATGCTGAGTTGGTTGTGATGGCGCAGAGCACTGAAGCAACGGCGTGGCAGCGGGGAGTTTATCTATCACTCGGACGGCAGGGTGCAGTATTGCTCAGGCTTGAATCAGACGCTGTATGAACGGTACGGAGTACAGTACTCGATGACTGATGGGTATGACTGTTATCAGAATGCGCTGGCAGAGCGGGTGAACGGGATACTGAAAGGAGAGTTGCTGTAGCAAAGCCCGTAGGACCTGGTGTAGACGAGGAAGATGGTGCATAAGGTGGTGGGTAGTTATAACCTAGAATGATCGCATTAGGCCTCGCAATGCAGAATCCCCGATGCGGTACATCGGGTTCTGAGTGCCAGAAGTTAACTGAAAACATGTAAACGGACTTCAGGATTTCAGGCCCGCTCTTCGGTCAGGGGGCTGACACTCAGCACGGGGGCAGCATCGATACCGTCGGCATTCATCATGGCGGAGATGCGTTGCAGGGAAGAGAGCAACAACCCCTGCTCCCAGTTCTCCAGCGCCTGAAAGCGTTGAATGAAACTCTCCTGCAAGGGGGTCGGAGCCTGGGCAAGCAGGGCGCGTCCCGCGTCAGTGAGCGTCGCATGCACCTTGCGTTTGTCGGTTTCGCTGCGAATGCGCTGCACCAGCTGGCGGCTCTCCAGCCGGTCCATGATGGTGGTGGCGGTGGCCTGGCTCATGTTGGTGTGATCCGCCAACTGGCGCATGGAGATCTGGCCAAGCTCGTCGATACCCTTGAGCAGCAGGAGCTGGGGCGAGGTCAGGCCGGCCTCCTTGATCAAGCGCTTGGAGTGCATGTCGATGGCACGGATGATCTGGCGCAGGGCGATCAGCACTTCATCATGTTTTTCCATGGGGTCTGGGTCATCGCAGGGCTGTGGAGAGGCGCGAAATTCTCCGCCTAATCCATAACAAGGTCAATATGGTTTTTGATGTAATGGTTTTAGCTCTAATGAATATTGTGTTAGGTTATCGGACAATTGCCCCATTCCAACCCGATATTTGAGGAGTGAAATCATGCATGACGACCTGGATATCAAGTCCCTGGTTGCCGACCTGCGTGTGGTCAGAGTTCGCTATGAATTGCCTGATACCGCGGCGTTTGTGCGTTATCAACCTGCTTATGACGAGGACCCCAACAACCTCAAGGTACACCACTACGATGGCGAGCTGCCGCTCTCTTGCAGCAACACAGGTTCTTTTAGTCTAAAGGAGTTGGTCAATGAGTTGCGCTATGCCTATGTGCTGGTTCACCTCTTCCCCGACGAGAGTGCCATGAACTTTTATCTGGCGGGTCTGGACAATGGACTGGCACAGCTGGAGTTCATCGGTGGCTCCTATGACTTCAACCGCCTTTGGATCACCAGCGGTGTCTCCAATCTGGGGGTGCCCATGGCTATCTTCCTTGGCAAACGCCACGCAGTGAACGGTCAGCCGTCGGTGACCCTGGTGGATCACCGTGAGCAGGTGGCAGGTCGTCTGGCCTATCGCGCCATCGGCGGTGCCGGCGATCACGTGGGTGAAGACTTTTTCAACAACGACTAAGGAGGCCCGATGCGAGCAACCAAAGGGCTTTTGAAAGGCTATGTCCCAATTACGTGTTGCATGGGGCGCCCCAGCGCCTCATGCAAGCAACGTGGTACATTCACTTCCCGCCCGTAGCGCTCCAACATCCTTCGCCAACCCAGATAATTTCTCAGATAGTGGGTCGCTACCCCATGGAACCGCTCCATCCACTCTTTCAACCGACGGTGATATCCGTTTACATGCAGGATATGGTACGCGCCAACCACACGCTCGCCTTGGCGATTGCGCACGACCTGATGGGTCACTCCCTGCGCTTTGCTGAAACTGGCATACACCCCGGCGCCGTCGCTACACAACACCGCATCTGACGAGACAAGGGGTGTCAAAACAGCTATCACCGTCTCGGCATTCATTTTCTCCAACTGAAAATCCGCATGGTGACCAGCCCGGTCCTGAACCACCATCACCGGGATGTAATCCGGCCCTGTGCCTCGGGTACGGCCTTTGCCCCCACGGTGGCGGGCCGGGCGGGGCAAACCACGTTGCCCTTTAAACGACTCCAAGAAGAAGGTCTCATCAACCTCGACGATACCCCCTTCCCGTGCCGCCTGGTGACTCGCCATGGCTTTCAGGAAGCGGTGACGCCACAAGAAGGCGGTATTTTTACAGACTCCGCAGCGGACGGCAGCCTGTCGGACGGTCAGACCGTCGATGAGGGCCTGGGCGTAGTCTTCCCAGCATTGTGCCTTGCGAAGTCGAGCCAGAGGCGTCTTGGTGAGAACGGAACTGGTGCGCAGACACTGCTTGCAGCGATAACGACGCAGCCCTCGACTCCAACCCCAGGGAGCCAACTGCGTAGCCTCGGCCTGACAGTGAGGGCAACATCGACAAGCGGGGAGTTGAGCGGCCAGCGAGGTGATTGGGTGAGGGGTAGTGAGTTCATGTTGCGCGAGGCGACGCTGGCGCATGGTGAGCTGTGGAAAGAGAGACAGTAGATGTTGAAAGGCTTGGGTATCCATGATGGAGGCCCTCAGGGTGATGACCTACTTCAAGGTTAGCCTTTCAACATGTAATTGGGACAGCGCCTTTTGAAAGGCCTCAATCCCACCATGGCCATGACGGCGCTCACTGTCGTGACCCTCTTCCTGCTGTTCGGCGTCTTTGATCCGGATACCGCAGGCACCTGGTTTACCGGGGCCAAGGACACCATCATTGCTGGCTTCAAGTGGTATTACATCCTGGTGGTCGCCCTGTTCCTGTTCTTCGCCGTCTACCTGATGTTCAGCCGCTTTGGCAGCATCCGGCTGGGCGACGACGACCAGGTACCGGAGTTTGGCTACTTTGCATGGTTCTCCATGCTGTTCAGCGCAGGCATGGGCATAGGCCTGGTGTTCTGGAGCATCGCCGAGCCCATGTATCACCTGCAGGGCAACCCCTTCATCACCGAAGGCATGACGCCGGAAGCGGCCCAGATCGCCATGCGCCTCACCTTCTTCCACTGGGGTCTGCACCCCTGGGCCATCTATGTGATCGTCGGCCTGTCGCTGGCCTTCTTCAGCTACCGGCGCAAGTTGCCGCTGGCCATCCGCTCCGTGCTCTATCCCATTCTTGGCGATCGCATCTACGGCTTCTGGGGCCATGCCGCCGACGTGCTGGCGGTGTTCGGTACCGTGTTCGGGGTGGCGACCTCCCTTGGGCTGGGCGTCTCCCAGATGAACACCGGCCTCAACCAGATCTTCGGCATGGGCGTGTCACAAGCGAACCAGCTCTGGCTCATCGGTGGCATCAGCCTGATTGCCACCCTGTCGGCCATCTCCGGTGTTGGGCGCGGGGTGAAGATCCTCTCCGAACTCAATATCTGGTTGAGCGTGTTCGTGCTGGGCCTCTTCCTGGTGCTGGGGCCGACCACCTACATACTCAACGCCTATGTGCAGAACATCGGTGATTACCTGCAGAACATCGTCAAGCTGAGCTTCTGGACCAATACCGAAGCCAACGGTACCTCGGCCTGGCAGTCTAGCTGGACCGCGTTCTACTGGGGCTGGTGGATTGCGTGGGCACCCTTTGTCGGCATGTTCATCGCCCGCATCTCCAAGGGCCGCACGATTCGTGAATTCGTGCTCGGTGTCCTGCTGGTGCCCTCCCTGCTCGGCATGCTCTGGCTCACCGTGTTCGGCGGGACTGCCATGAACCTGGAGCTGTTCGGTGGCGGCGGCGTGGTGGAAGCGGTCAATCAGGATGTCACCATGGCGCTCTACAAGACGGTGGAACTGCTGCACTGGGAGACCTTCGGCTGGATTGCCAAGGGGGTGCTGACCCTGCTTATCTGCACCTACTTCATCACCTCCAGCGATTCGGGCACGCTTGTGATTACGACGCTGCTCTCCATCGGCGATCAGGATCCCCCGGTGCTGCACCGCGCCATCTGGGGGCTGGGGCAGGGGCTGGTCGCGGCCATTCTGCTGGTCTCCGGCGGGCTTGCCGCCCTGCAGGCCGCCAGCATCATCGCCGCGCTGCCCTTCTCGGTCATCATGCTGGCCATGTGCTACTCCCTGATGCAGGGGCTCAAACAGGAGAGCCAGCACCAGTTCGAATACAGGCAGAAGCTCAAGCGCCATCCGGGGTCGGTCAATCTTAGCCTGATGGATCGCATCGGTCCGGGCTGATGACAGGTTCGGTCAAACGAAAGGGGAACCTCGCGGTTCCCCTTTTCATGCCTGTTCGGCGGTCGGTAGTTACAGCATCTGCTTGAGTCGATAGAGCAGGTCAAGGGCCTGTCGCGGGGTCAGCTCGTCCGGGCGTACTGCTGCCAGCTCCTCCACCACAGGATGGGGTTGCGGGGCGAGAGTGACCGGAGCCGGACGGCTTTCGCCGGCGGCCACCGGAGTGGCACTCTCCAGCTCATGCAGCTTGTGGCGGGCCTGGTGGATCACCGATTTCGGCACCCCGGCCAGCGCCGCTACCTGCAGGCCGTAGGATCGGCTGGCCGCACCTTCCTGCACCGCGTGCATGAAGGCGATGGTGTCGCCGTGCTCCACCGCATCCAGGTGGACGTTGGCCAGCCCGCTCATCAGCTCGGGCAGGCGGGTCAGCTCGAAGTAGTGGGTGGCGAACAGGGTGTAGGCGCCAATCTTGCTTGCCAGCTGCTCGGCGCAGGCCCAGGCCAGGGAGAGGCCGTCGTAGGTGCTGGTGCCGCGGCCAATCTCGTCCATCAGCACCAGACTGCGGGCGGTGGCGTTGTTGAGGATATTGGCGGTTTCGGTCATCTCCACCATAAAGGTGGAGCGGCCGGAGGCGAGATCATCCGACGCCCCGATGCGGGTGAAGATGCGGTCGATGGGGCCGATGCGGGCGCTGTCGGCGGGCACGAAGGCGCCGATATGGGCCAGCAGCACGATGAGCGCGGTCTGGCGCATGTAGGTGGACTTACCGCCCATGTTGGGGCCGGTGATGATCAGCATCCGCCGCTCCCGCTCCAGTCGTATCGGGTTGGCGATAAAGGGGTCGGTCATCACCTGCTCCACCACGGGATGGCGGCCCGCCTCGATGATGATCTGATCCTCGTCGATGAGGGTGGGGCAGCGATAGTCGAGGGTCTCTGCCCGCTCGGCCAGGTTGGCCAGCACGTCCAGCTCCGCCAGTGCGGCAGCAGACTCCTGCAGATCGCCGAGGTGGGGCAGCAGGGCGTCGAGCAGCTCTTCGTAGAGACGTTTTTCCAGCGCCAGCGCCTGGGCCTGGGCGGTGAGCACTTTGTCCTCGTACTTCTTCAGCTCATCGATGATGTAGCGCTCGTTGTTTTTCAGCGTCTGGCGGCGGATGTAGTGGGCCGGCACCAGGTGGCTGTTGGCACGGCTCACCTCGATGTAGAAGCCGTGCACCTTGTTGTAGCCCACCTTGAGGGTGTTGATGCCGGTGAGCGCCTTCTCCCGCTCCTCGATGCGGGCCAGGCTGGCGGTGGCGCCATTGGCCAGATCCCGCAGCTCGTCCAGCTCCTGATTGAACCCTTCACGGATGACGCCGCCATCGCGGATGAGCACCGGCGGCACCTCCATCACGGCACGCTCCAGCAGGTCGAACAGCTCGGGGAAGGTACTTGCCCGCTCGCGCAGCTGCTGCACCGCCTCGTGCTCGCTCTCCGCCAGCAGACGCTGCAACTCGGGCAGCTGAGCAAAAGCCTGCCGCAGCCGGGTCAGATCGCGCGGGCGGGCCGAGCGCAGGGCGAGGCGCGCCAGCACCCGCTCCACGTCGCCGACCTGGCGCAGCAGGCTCCCCAGCTCGTCATAGAGGTTCTGCTCGATGAGCTCCTTGATGGTGCTCTGGCGACCTTTGAGGATCACCCGATCGCGGATCGGCTGGTGGATCCAGCGCTTGAGCAGACGGCTGCCCATCGGCGTGGCGGTGCAATCGAGCACGGCGGAGAGGGTGTTGTCGTGACCGCCGGCCAGATTCTGGGTCAGCTCCAGATTGCGGCGGGTGGCGGCATCCATGATGACCGCATGATCGGGCTGCTCCAGGCGCACGCTGCGAATGTGGGGCAGGGCGGTGCGCTGGGTGTCTTTCACGTACTGCATCAGGCAGCCGGCGGCGCACAGGGCGGTCTCGCTCTGCTCAACCCCAAAGCCCACCAGATCCTGGGTGCCGAACTGTTGGCACAAGAGCTTGCGGGCAGTGCCCAGCTCGAACTCCCACTCCGGGCGGCAGCGCAGACCGCGGCGACCCTCGACATGGTGCAGGAAGGCGAACGATTCGGGGTAGAGCAGCTCCGCCGGATTGGTGCGTTGCAGCTCCGCCAGCAGGGTCTCTTCTTTCTCGAACTGGTTGATGAAGAAGCGTCCGGAGCCGATGTCCATGGTGCCGTAACCGAAGCGGCGGCCATCGTGGTAGACGGCGGCGATCAGGTTGTCCTGCCGCTCGCTGAGCAGCGCCTCGTCGGAGACGGTGCCCGGGGTGATGATGCGAATGACCTTGCGCTCCACCGGCCCCTTGCTGGTGGCGGGATCCCCCACCTGCTCGCAGATGGCGGCCGATTCGCCGAGCTGTACCAGCTTGGCGAGATACCCCTCGATGGCGTGATAGGGCACCCCGGCCATCGGGATGGGGCTGCCGGCCGACTGGCCGCGCTTGGTCAGGGAGATGTCGAGCAGCTGGGAGGCCTTGCGGGCGTCGTCGTAGAAGAGCTCGTAGAAGTCACCCATGCGATAAAACAGCAGGATCTCCGGGTTTTCGGCCTTGAGAGTCAGATACTGCTGCATCATGGGGGTGTGGGCGCTCAAGTTGGCGCCTGGCGCTTGGTATTGTGCTGTCATGTGCTATTCCAGAAGGTGCTCTTGCGGGCAAACGTCTGCCGTCATGGGTCTGAATCTGGGGGCCATTCTACATGCTCGAGGCAAGATGGTGAGGAGGAATCTCCGTCTTGGGGGCAAAGCTGGCGTCCCGTCGCGGATCTGTGCATCCGGCTGATGCTGGCCAGAGTGGCCTGGGATGGAGCCTGGCCAAGAAGAGGCACGGGGGAGGAGAAATAGCATCCCCGCACGGATGCGGGGATGGGAGAGCGGGGAGAGTGTCGCCCTCAGTACATGGCTTCGTCGCCGCTCAGCATCTCGTGCAGCTTGGCTTTCTGCTCGGGCGTCAGCACCCGGCTCACCTCGAAGAGGTAGTGGGCGCGATGGTAGCGGGCCTCGGCCTGTACGTCGCTGATGGTCTGCAACTGCTTTCTCGCCGCCACTTCATCCCACTTGCCGGACTTGATCATGTTGACGATGACATCCTGGCCGATTGCGTCGAGCTTGATAGAGCCCAGCTCCCTGGTGACCTGCTCGCGCAGCCCCTTGATCTGCTCCGCCTGGGCGCTGGAGAGGTTCAGCTCCTGGGTCAGGGTGGTCTCGCTCTGCAGCTCGGCGGTGCCCTCGGTGGCAAAGGCATGGGTGGCGATACACATTGCGAGGGCTGTCATGGCGACGTTGAACGGATGCATCATCCGGCTTTCTCCTTGGTCTGATGGGATGGAAACCGCATGCATGGCGGTGTTGGAACATGATAACGAGCAGCCATGTACTGGAGCTTAAGCGACGACAACTTGCTGACGCAGTGGCCCCGGGGTCGGTTGCCCGAGGGGCGGGGCAACTGCATAATGAGCGCCATATTTCGCCTGGAAAAGGCTGGAAGAGGAGGCGATGATGGGACTTGAAGCAGAGATCTCCCGCTTATCCCGGGAACTGGGCGAGGCACTGCTGGCCAGAGGCTGGCTGGCCGCCACGGCGGAATCCTGCACCGGCGGCGGGGTTGCCACTGCCATCACGGATACTGCCGGCAGTTCTGCCTGGTTCGATCGCGGTTTCGTGACCTACACCAACGAAGCCAAACAACAGATGCTCGGCGTCAGCATCGACAGCCTGTTGCGCCACGGCGCCGTCAGCGAACCCGTGGTGCTGGAGATGACCCGGGGCTGCCTGGCCCGCTCCGATGCGGGTATCTGCGTGGCCATCAGCGGTATCGCCGGGCCTGGTGGTGGCAGCGAGGAGAAACCGGTCGGCACTGTCTGGTTTGCCTGGGCAGATCGTACCGGTCGTCACCACTCCCTGCTTGCCCGTTTCGATGGGGATCGCCATCAGGTGCGCCAGCAGGCGGTCAGACAGGCCTTGTCCGGACTCCTGGCACTGCTCAAATAAATTGGGCTTGATACTGTATGCATAAACAGTATACTTAGCCCAACTTCACTTCTTACTCACGATTCCCAGCGGAGATTGGCATGGATCAGAACAAACAGAAGGCACTGGCGGCTGCGCTGGGCCAGATCGAAAAGCAGTTTGGCAAAGGCTCCATCATGCGTCTGGGCGACAGCAAGACCATGGATATCGAAGCCATCTCCACTGGCTCTCTCTCTCTGGACGTGGCGCTGGGGATCGGTGGTCTGCCGTGCGGTCGTATCGTCGAGATCTACGGTCCGGAATCGTCCGGTAAAACTACGCTGACCCTGCAGGTGATCGCCGAAGCCCAGAAGAAGGGCAAAACCTGTGCCTTCGTCGATGCGGAGCACGCACTGGATCCTATCTATGCCGCCAAGCTGGGCGTCAACGTCGACGACCTGCTCATCTCCCAGCCGGATACCGGTGAACAGGCACTGGAGATTTGCGACATGCTGGTGCGCTCCAATGCCGTCGACGTCATCATCGTCGACTCCGTGGCGGCCCTGACCCCGAAAGCGGAAATCGAAGGCGAAATGGGTGACTCCCACGTCGGCCTGCAGGCCCGACTGATGTCCCAGGCGCTGCGTAAATTGACCGCCAACATCAAGAACGCCAACTGCCTGTGCATCTTCATCAACCAGATCCGGATGAAGATTGGTGTCATGTTCGGCAGCCCGGAGACCACCACCGGTGGTAACGCTCTGAAGTTTTACGCCTCCGTGCGCCTGGACATCCGTCGTACCGGCGCCATCAAGGAAGGGGACGAGGTGGTCGGCAACGAAACCCGCGTCAAGGTAGTGAAGAACAAGGTGGCTCCTCCCTTCAAGCAGGCCGAATTCCAGATCTTCTATGGTGCCGGCATCTCCAAGGAGGGCGAGCTGGTGGATCTCGGCGTCAAGCACAAGCTGATCGACAAGGCGGGGGCCTGGTATAGCTACAACGGCGAGAAGATCGGCCAGGGCAAAGCCAACGTGATGAAGCTCTTCTCCGAAAACAAGGCACTGGCTGCCGAGGTGGAAGTGAAGCTGCGCGAGCTGCTGCTCTCCGGCGCCGCGCCGGTGGAGGAGAAGGCCACGGCTGCCGAATACGCCGAGTTTGAAGCCGAAAACGAACAAGAGTTCGAATAAGGAATGAGGAAAGGCCGGGTTGATACCCGGCCTTGTTGTTTATGGTGGATGAATCAGTGAACGAGCCGGGCGAGCCCGTCGAATTGACCTTTGAAGAGCTGGTCGTCGCCGCCCGCGCCTTTGCCATGCGTAGTCTTGCCCGCCGCGAAAGTGCGGAGTCCGAGCTGGCCAGACGCCTGCGTCAGAAGGGATTCGAGGAGGAGGTGGTCGCCGTTGTACTCGAGCATTGCCGTGGCTATGGCTGGGTCAATGACGATCGTTACGGTGCCATGGCGGTGCGGGCCGGTGCGGCCAAAGGCCATGGTCCGCTCAGGATCCGCTTCGACCTGCGCCGCAAGGGGCTGGATGACACCCAGATCGAGGCTGCCCTGGATCAACCCGAGCTTGATTGGTTCGAACTGGCGCTTGCGTTGTTGTCGCGTCGGGCAAAGGCGACCGACCTTGCCGACTTCAAACTGCGCATGAAGTGGCTCAAATATCTGATGGGGCGTGGTTTTACCCAGGAACAAGCCCGTTACGCCCTCTCAGCCATGCAAGGTGAGCAATAGTGGCGCGCCGAGGTTGAACACCTATAGCAACTGGCGTGCGGTACGGCTGGTGGGGAATATCAGCCCTTCGCCGGGTCTGTCGATGGCGGCCCTGTGGTCGAGCGAGGCATCCTGAAGCCCCCCTGTTGTGACGTCCTTGCGGGTGCTGCTGCTAAACGCTGGCCCCTTGGGGGCTATTTCACCCGCCAAGGGTTCCCACGTTTTACTTTACCCTGCAGAAAACTTACATTAATGCGGTTAAAAGTCCGTATTCGAATCAAGCAGGATTTTCCATGTACATGTCCACGTCAGAGATTCGCGCTGCGTTTCTCGAGTATTTCCGCACCCAGGGACACCAGGTTGTCTCTTCCAGCTCGCTGGTACCGCACAACGATCCGACCCTGCTGTTCACCAACGCAGGGATGAACCAGTTCAAGGACGTGTTCCTTGGCGCCGACAAGCGTGCCTATCACCGTGCCACCACGGCCCAGCGTTGCGTGCGGGCTGGCGGCAAGCACAATGACCTGGAAAACGTCGGCTATACCGCCCGTCACCACACCTTCTTCGAGATGCTGGGCAACTTCAGCTTCGGTGACTACTTCAAACAGGACGCCATCCGGTTTGCATGGGAATTCCTGACCGGTACCCTCAAGCTGCCCAAAGAGCGCCTGCTGGTGACCGTCTACGCGACTGACGACGAAGCCTTCGACATCTGGGAAAAAGAGGTCGGCGTGCCGGCCGATCGCATCGTGCGCATCGGTGACAACAAGGGTGCTCCTTATGCATCCGACAACTTCTGGGCCATGGGTGATACCGGCCCATGTGGTCCCTGCACCGAGATCTTCTACGACCACGGCGATCACATCTGGGGTGGCCCTCCCGGTTCACCGGACGAGGATGGCGACCGCTTCATCGAGATCTGGAACGTGGTCTTCATGCAGTTCAACCGTCAGGCTGACGGCACCATGGAGCCGCTGCCCCGTCCGTCCGTGGATACCGGCATGGGTCTGGAGCGTATCTCCGCCATCATGCAGGGAGTGCACTCCAACTATGAGATCGACATCTTCCAGGCGTTGATCAAGAAGGCGGCCGAGATCGTCGGCACCACGGATCTGAGCAACCAGTCCTTGCGCGTCATCGCGGACCACATCCGTTCCTGCGCCTTCCTGGTGGCTGACGGTGTCATGCCCTCCAATGAAGGTCGCGGCTACGTGCTGCGCCGCATCATCCGCCGCGCCGTGCGTCACGGCCGCAAGCTGGGTGCTACCGACGTCTTCTTCTACAAGCTGGCTGCCGAGCTGGCCGTGCAGATGAAGGATGTGGCGGCGGAACTGATCGCCCAGCTGCCGCTGGTCGAGCGAGTGTTGCGCATCGAGGAGGAGCAGTTCGTCCGCACGCTGGACAGAGGTCTGCTGCTGTTGGAAGACGCCCTGGCCAACCTCGGTGATGCCAAGGTGATCCCGGGTGAAGTGGTGTTCAAGCTCTATGACACTTACGGCTTCCCGGCCGACCTGACCGCCGATGTGGTGCGCGAGCGCGAGATCGGCATCGACGAAGAGGGCTTCAAGGCCGAGATGGAGAAGCAACGCGCCCGCGCGAAAGAGGCTTCCAGTTTCGGCGTGAACTACAACGACGTGCTGAAGCTCGATTTCGAGACCCCCTTTACCGGTTACAAACAGCTGAGCCAGAACACCCAGGTGGTCGGTATCTACAAGGATGGTGTCGAGGTCAATGGCCTCATCGCTGGTGAAGAGGCCGTGATCGTGCTGGCGGAGACCCCCTTCTATGCGGAGTCCGGCGGTCAGGTGGGTGACAGCGGCATCCTCAAGGTGGATGACGGCATCTTCGCCGTCACCGACACCCAGAAAGCGGGCAAGGCGATCATCCACAAGGGCTATCTGGAACTGGGTACCCTGGAGAAGGGAGCCGAGGTCGAGGCCGTGGTCGATGGCGACCGTCGTCAGGCCATCGCCCTTAACCACTCCGTGACTCACCTGCTGCACGCGGCCTTGCGCCAGGCGCTGGGTGAGCACGTGACCCAGAAAGGATCCCTGGTGGGCGCCGAGCGCATGCGCTTCGACTTCTCCCACTTCGAAGGGCTGACTATGGCGACCATTCGCCGGATCGAGGAGCTCGTCAACGCCCAGATCCGTGCCAACCACGAGGTGGCCACCCAGCTGATGGGGCTGGAAGAGGCCAAGTCAGCCGGTGCCATGGCGCTGTTTGGCGAGAAATATGAAGACGATGTGCGTGTGGTACGCATGGGCGACTACTCCACCGAGCTGTGCGGCGGTACTCACGCCAAGCGCACCGGTGACATCGGCTTCTTCAAGATCATTGCCGAGAGCGGCATCGCGGCTGGCGTGCGTCGTATCGAAGCGGTCACCGGCAAGAGCGCCATCGATCTGATGCACCAGCTGGGTGAACAGATCGAAGAGGCCGCCGCGCTGGTGAAGGGCGATCAGTTCTCCATCGCCGACAAGGTTCGCCAGGTACTGGACAAGGCCAAGATGATGGAGCGCGAGCTGGAACAGCTCAAGGCCAAGCTGGCGGCGCAGGCGGGTAACGACCTGCTGAGTCAGGTCATCGACATCAATGGCCAGAAGGTGCTGGTTGCCGCCCTGGAAGGGGTCGACCCCAAATCCCTGCGCGGCATGCTGGACGAGCTGAAGAACCAGATGAAATCCGGTGTCGTGCTGCTGGCAACCAGCAGTGATGGCAAGGTCAACCTGATCGCGGGCGTGACCAATGACCTGACCGGCAAGGTCAAAGCTGGTGAGCTGGTCAATCTGGTGGCCCAGCAGGTGGGTGGCAAGGGCGGTGGTCGTCCCGACATGGCACAGGCGGGTGGTACCCAGCCTGAGGCGGTGCCGGCGGCGCTGCAATCCGTTCACTCCTGGCTGGAAGAGCGCCTGTAAGCGGGCGAGGTGATCTGTGGCACTCTATGTACAGAAGTACGGTGGCACCTCGGTCGGCACTCTGGAGCGGATCGAGGCAGTTGCTGAGCGGGTTCAACTGACCCGTGCCCAGGGACATGACGTGGTGGTGGTGGTCTCCGCCATGTCGGGCGAAACCAACCGGTTGCTGGGCATGGCCCAGCAGCTGGACCAGGATGCCAACCGGCGCGAGATGGATGTGCTGATCTCCACCGGTGAGCAGGTCACTATTGCACTGCTGGCGATTGCGCTCAACAAGCGCGGTTGCCCCGCAGTCTCGATGACCGGTGATCAGGTCCGCATCCACACCGACTCCGCCTATGGCAAGGCGCGCATCACCCGTATCGACACCGAGCAGGTGGAAGCCGCACTCGGTGCCGGCAAGGTGGTGGTGATTGCCGGTTTCCAGGGGCGCGATGAGCACAATGCCATCACTACCCTGGGCCGAGGGGGTTCGGATACCACCGCCGTGGCCGTGGCTGCGGCCATCAAGGCCGATGAGTGCCAGATCTTTACCGATGTGGACGGGGTGTATACCACGGATCCGCGCATCGAGCCCAAGGCGCGTCGCCTCGATACCATCACCTTCGAGGAGATGCTCGAGATGGCGAGTCTCGGTGCCAAGGTGTTGCAGATCCGTTCGGTCGAGTTCGCGGGCAAGTACCGCGTGCCGCTAAGGGTGCTGTCGAGTTTCGTCGACGGAGAGGGAACCTTAATCACATATGGAGGTGAGAGGATGGAAGCCCCCCTGGTATCCGGCATTGCGTTCAATCGCAACGAGGCCAGCCTGACCATTCTGGGTGTGCCGGACAGGCCGACCGTGGCCGCGCAGATCCTGAATCCGATCAGCGACGCCAACATAGATGTCGACATGATAGTGCAGAACACCATGGGGGATGGTACCGCCGACTTCACCTTCACGGTGAATCGCGATGATTATCGCCGGGCCCGCGCCTTGCTGGAGGAGACCGCCAGCGAGCTGGGGGCCGCCTGCGTGCAGGGCAACGGAGAGATCGCCAAGGTCTCCATCGTCGGGGTCGGCATGTGGAATCATCCTGGTGTAGCGCGCACCATGTTCAAGGTATTGGGTGAGGAAGGGATCAACATGCAGCTGATCTCCACCTCTGAAATCAAGATATCCGTGGTGATTGACGAGAAGTACCTGGAGCTGGCCGTGCGTTCGTTGCACTCGGCGTTCGGGTTGGATCAAGAGCCTCATGAGCAGCCCTTGGGAAACAATCCCTGATTGATTTAGTTTCAACCATTTACCATATCGGTATCTTTGTAAGATAATGGCGCATATCGATATAAATACAAAACAGGATACAGGAGCAAGCGAATGCTTATTTTGACTCGTCGTGTAGGGGAAACCCTGATGATTGGTGACGAAGTAACCGTTACCGTACTGGGCGTAAAAGGGAACCAGGTTCGTATCGGTGTGAATGCACCGAAAGAGGTTTCCGTACACCGCGAAGAGATCTACATGCGGATACAGGCCGAGAAAGTCCCGGGCCAACCGAATTTCTAAGCCATTTCATGGCTGCCTGAAGGCGACATCCCGGATGTCGCCTTTTGTTTTTCAGGGGCCTGCAAATCGGCCTGCAGAGCGCGTAACTACTGGGTAAGTGTCGATATTGCTTGAATATTCCACTCTTTGGCCAAATGCTGAGCGAACGCTCTGTTTTCTCCAAAAAAGTGTTTGACTAAAAATCCCTGTGAAGTATTATCAGCCCCGCAAACGGAGAGGTGGCCGAGAGGCTGAAGGCGCTCCCCTGCTAAGGGAGTATGCGGCTTATACCCGCATCGGGGGTTCGAATCCCCCCTTCTCCGCCATTTTGCGCCCGTAGCTCAGCTGGATAGAGTACCTGGCTACGAACCAGGTGGTCAGAGGTTCGAATCCTCTCGGGCGCACCAGCTGTTNNNGGCGCCCGTAGCTCAGCTGGATAGAGTACCTGGCTACGAACCAGGTGGTCAGAGGTTCGAATCCTCTCGGGCGCACCATATTTCAAGCAGTGCAACAAGTTGTGAGCGCCCGTAGCTCAGCTGGATAGAGTACCTGGCTACGAACCAGGTGGTCAGAGGTTCGAATCCTCTCGGGCGCACCATACAGACAGCCTCGACGTCAGTCGGGGCTGTTTTTTTATGGGCGATTTCCTCCTCCCCATCATGGGGTTGTCTCTCTCGTATCCTTCTCCCTGACGCCTCCACGGGGGACGGTTCCCCCTTGCTGCACGTGCCCCCGGGTGACCACTCTCGACGTATCTTGCCTGGCAGGCTGCTGACGCAGCCCGTGGCCGTGCCTGTGGCGACCTGGGGGCCCGAACCATGCGCATCTATGCTGTACGGGGCTGGCGCCCTCTGGCGGCCTGCTGAGGCATTTGGCAGGCAATAAAAAAGGATGCAGCGGCATCCTTTCATGTCTTCGTGGAGAGAATCAGCTTTTCAGCCACTTGCGGATGCGGTTGGCATCCCCGATAGGGGTGCGTTTGCCCACCGAGTTGAGCAGTACGATGGCGAGCTCCTGACGATCCGGTTTGGCACGCATCAGCAGGCAGCGGCCCGCTTCGTCGGTATAGCCTGTCTTGGAGAGGCGTACATCCCAGTCCGGGTTCTTCACCAGCGGGTTGGTATTGTTGAACATCAGGCTGTAGGCCGGCTTGCGAAAGCGCATCTCCCTGCTGGTGTCCTGGGTGAATTCACGGATCAGCGGCTGTCGATAGGCCGCAGAGAGGAGCTTGGCCAGATCCTGGGCGGTGGAGACGTTGCGGGTGGAGAGACCGGTGGAGTCATAGTAGCGGGTGTTGCGCATGCCGAGCTGTCTGGCCTTGTTGTTCATGGCGCGGATGAAGGCCTGGCGACCCCCCGGGTAGTGGCGGGCAAGCGCCGAGGCCATGCGGTTCTCGGAGGACATCAGCGCCAGATGCAGGGCGTCGCGGCGGCTGACCTGGGTGCCCATGCGCACCCGTGAATAGGTGTGCTTGATGTTGTCCCTGTCGTTCTGATCGATGGTCAGGGTCTGATTGAGGTTCTGGCGGGCATCCAGCACCACCAGCGCCGTCATCAGCTTGGTGAGGGAGGCGATGGGGCGCACCCGGGTGGGGTTTTTCTGATACAGGGTCTTGCCGGTGTTGACGTCCATCACCAGGGCACTGCCCGATTTGAGCTGCAGCTTGGCCGGGTTGGGGGTCGCCAGGGCTGTCTGCGAACCCAGCAGTCCCATCAATCCACCTACCAGCGCGATTGCGCGAATCCAACACCCCATACAACCAACTCCATCCACAGCGAAAAAAGGCGCTAGATTCACTCATTTTTGTCCCTGCTTTACAAGAGCGAGCAGGGGGAATTCGCCACTATTTTCCATAAAAAAGGGCCGCCTGTGGGCGACCCTGTGGTTTGTCTCACTCTCTGGAGACGCCGGGCTTGCGTCTGCTCCACCAGCGCCAGACCAGAGCGATGAGGCCGCCCACCAGCAGCACGACCGGCAGGTAGAGAATGACGCTGAGAAACTGGGACTCATACTGCGCGGCCAGCTTGGTGTGGCTCAGGTAGTAACCCAGCCCGACCAGGGGGCAGATCCACATGATGGAGCTGATCAGGTTGACCACCAGGAAGCGCCCCTGGGGGATCTCGTTGGCGCCGACGATATAGGGGTAGGCGGTACGCACGAAGGCGATGTAGCGGGCGGTGATCAGGGTGATGATGCCGTACTTGTTGAGCAGGTAGTGCACCTTTTCCTTGTGCTTGTCATCGAGATGGGACATCAGCCTGTGATACATCCGGGTGTGGCCGAGGAAACGCCCCTGCATGTAGCCAAGCCAGGTACCGACGAAGGTCGCCATGATCAGCAGCGGGACCACCGCCATCGGCAACACCCCCTGATAGATCAGCACGCCGGTCAGGATCAGCAGGGTATCCCCTGGCAGGAAGGCGGTGGGGATAAAGCCATTCTCGAGCACCAGGAAGGTCAGCAGGACGACATAGACCATGAAGACCATCTTGGGATCAGAGAGTGTCGCCAGATCCTGATGCATAAAGGCGTGAGCCAGGTGGTAAAACTGCTCCATACATGCAAACTCCGCAGGTTAGCTGGGTTGGTCGGTCAAGGGCATGGCAAGTACCTTGTCGATGCGCAGGCCGTCCATATCCACGATTTCCAGTTGCCACTGTTCCAGGGTGACCAGGTCTCCGATCTGGGGAAGGCGGCCAAGGAGCAGCATGATAAGCCCTCCAAGGGTGTGATAGTGATGTTTTTCTTCTTCCGGCAGACGAACCAGCTCCAGACAGTCCTTCAATTCTGGCAGTGGAATGAGGCCGTCGAGCAGCCAGCTGCCGTCGGCGCGCTGGAAGGCCCAGTTGTCCTCCCCATCTTCCTGCTGGAAGTCGCCGGCCAAGGTTTCCAGCAGATCCTGCTGGGTGACCAGCCCCTGCAGCTCGCCATATTCGTCCACCACCAGCACCATGTGCTCGGAGTGGGTACGGAAGTGGTTGAGCAGCTCCAGGCCATTGAGGGTCTCCGGCAGCAGGCTGCCGTCCTGGGTCAGCGCCGCCAGATCGATGGGCTCTCCCTTGATGTAGGCGTGCAGCACCTTGCTGACGTTGAGGATGCCGACGAGATCCGACAGGCTGCCGTCACAGACAGGGAAGAAGCTGTGGCGATACTCCACCAGACGTTGGAGGTTCACTTCCAGCGGCAGTGACAGGTCCAGATAGCGGATGTCGCTGCGCGGCACCATCAGGGAGGCCAGGCTGCGTTCGTCGAGGCGGAACACGTTGCGCAACATAGTGTGCTCATGGTCCTCGATCACCCCCGCTTCGGAGCCCTCCACCAGCATGGCGTGGATCTCCTCCTGAGTGACGTTGTTGCTGCTGTGCTGATCGACCCGCAGCAGCCGCAGGCTGGCGTTGGTGGAGGCGGAGAGCAACCAGACGAAGGGACGGGTCAGGGTCGCCAGCCAGAGCATGGGGCGGGCTACCAGACAGGCGATGCGCTCGGCGCTGAGCTGTCCGAGGCGTTTGGGCACGAGCTCCCCTACCACGATGGAGAGATAGGTGACCAGCACGACCACGATGACGGTGGCGAGCAGGCTGCTGCTCTTGGGGGAGAGCCCCCACTCCTGCAGCCAGAGGGCGAAGGGCTGGGCCAGCAGGGACTCGCCATAGATACCGTTGAGCAGACCGATGCTGGTGATGCCGATCTGCACGGCGGAGAGGAAATGGGTCGGATCTTCCCCGAGCTTGAGGGCGATGGCGGCGGAGCGGCTCCCTTCGCTCGCCATTTTGGCGAGACGTGCCTTGCGTGCCGTCACGATGGCGATTTCCGACATGGCGAAGACGCCATTGAGCAAAATCAATCCAAACAGGATCAATATTTCCATACTGCAGCAGCACTCCCGATAGAAAAGACCGCTGGCAGTGTAATGAATTTGCGGGCTCTGCGCTTGTGAAAGGAGGTGATTTGGCTCGTGAATTTTTGAATATCGCCCCGGCGGGAGGGATAAAACCGCGGGGCAGGAGAGGGAGAGCTGAACCCCTGACATGAAAAAGCCCCCGATAAACGGGCAATGCTGTTCACTTAAGAGAATTTGAGTTCCAGTCCACGTAGTATCAGGACAAAAAAGCGAGGGAGGCATGATGCCTCCCTCTTTCTATTACAAGCCCCGCTGGATAAAGGCTGGAGGAAGATCGACTGGACACAGCCTTGCCCCCTCAACTCAAATCCAATTTATGAATAATCAGTCAAAAAAGTGCTTATCTGAACAGCATTGCGATAAACGGGGGCTTGTCATGTTGCGCTGTGGCTTAGAGCGCGGCGATCTCGGCCTGCTGGGCTTCCAGCTTGGTCAGCTGGAGACGGTAATCTTCCAGCTTCTCGCGCTCCTTGATGATGACCGCTTCCGGCGCCTTGGCGACGAAGGCTTCGTTGCCGAGCTTGCCTTCGATGCGGCCGCACTCGCCCACCAGACGGGCCACCTCTTTGGCCAGACGGGCCAGTTCGGCTTCCTTGTCGATGAGACCGGCCATCGGGATCATCAGCTCGGTGGCACCGATCAGCTTCTTCACCGACAGCGGGGCGGTTTCACCTGCGCCAAGCACGCGGATGGATTCCAGACGGGCCAGGGATTTGAGGAAGGCCTCGTTGCCCTGAGCGCGCTGGGCATCCTTGGCATCGCACTGGAGCAGCACGTTGAGGGGCACGCTCGGGGCCACGTTCATCTCGGCGCGGATGTTGCGGATGCTGACGATGAACTCCTTCACCCACTCCTGATCCGCCATCGCGGCTTCGTCCACCTTGGCGGCGTCGAATTCCGGGAAAGCCTGAATCATGATGGTGTCGGCGTGTACGCCAGCCAGCGGGGCGACCGATTTCCAGATGGTCTCGGTGATGAACGGGATGATCGGGTGAGCCAGGCGCAGCAGGGTCTCGAGGACGCTGACGAGGGTGTGGCGGGCAGCGCGCTGCTCGGCCTCGGAGCCCTTGGTAAGTACCGGCTTGGTCAGCTCCAGATACCAGTCACAGAACTGGTTCCAGATAAATTCGTACAACACGCCGGCCGCGATATCGAAGCGGTAGGTATCGAGGGCGGTACGGAAGTCACGGATGGCCACTTGCAGCTGGGACTGGATCCAGCGATCCGCCAGGCTGAACTGCATCTCGCCACCATTCCCTTGCGAAGAGAAGCCACAATCCTGATCTTCGGTGTTCATCAGCACATAGCGGGAGGCGTTCCACAGCTTGTTGCAGAAGTTGTTGTAGCCATCCAGGCGCTTCATGTCCCAGTTGATGTCACGACCGGTGGAGGCCAGCGCCGCCAGGGTGAAGCGCAGGGCGTCGGTGCCGTGGGCATTGATCCCTTCCGGGAACTGCTTGGCGGTGCGCTTGGCGATCTTCTCGGCCATCTGCGGCTGCATCATGTTGCCGGTGCGCTTCTCCAGCAGGTCTTCCAGGGAGATGCCGTCGATCATGTCGAGGGGGTCCAGCACGTTGCCCTTGGACTTGGACATCTTCTGGCCTTCTTCGTCACGGATGAGGCCGGTGATGTAGACGGTCTTGAACGGGACTTGCGGCTGGCCGTTCTCGTCCTTGATGAAGTGCATGGTCATCATGATCATCCGGGCAATCCAGAAGAAGATGATGTCGAAGCCGCTCATCAGCACGTCGGTCGGGTGGAAGGTCTTGAGTGCCTCGGTGTTGTTCGGCCAGCCCAGGGTGGAGAAGGTCCACAGGGCGGAGCTGAACCAGGTGTCGAGCACGTCTTCGTCCTGACGCAGCACGGTCACGGACGGGATGCTGTGCTTGGCGCGCACTTCCTCTTCGTTGCGGCCCACGTAGACGTTGCCGGCATCGTCATACCAGGCCGGGATGCGGTGACCCCACCACAGCTGACGGGAGACGCACCAGTCCTGAATGTCGCGCATCCAGGAGAAGTACATGTTTTCGTACTGCTTCGGCACGAACTGGATGCGGCCATCTTCCACCGCCTCGATGGCGGTCTTGGCCATGGGGGCCACGCGCACGTACCACTGGTCGGTCAGCATGGGCTCGATGGGCACGCCGCCGCGATCGCCGTAAGGCTGTTGCAGCACATGATCCTTGATCTCGGCCAGGAGGCCGAGCTCGTCCAGCTTGGCAACGATGGCCTTGCGGGCGGCGAAGCGCTCCATCCCGGCGAACTCGGTCGGCAGGGCGGCGTCATAGGCGGTGCTGGGGTTGCCATTGGTATCGACCACTTCGGCCTCGGCACGCACGTGAGCGTCCAGGGTGAAGATGTTGATCATCGGCAGGTTGTGGCGCTTGCCCACTTCGTTGTCGTTGAAGTCGTGTGCCGGGGTGATTTTCACGCAGCCGGTGCCCTTCTCCATGTCGGCGTGTTCGTCGGCAACGATGGGGATCAGACGGTTCACCAGCGGCAGCAGGATGTGCTGGCCGATCAGCGCCTTGTAGCGGGGGTCTTCCGGGTTCACGGCCACGGCGGTATCACCCAGCATGGTTTCCGGACGGGTGGTGGCGACGATCAGGTGATCCTGGCCTTCGGCGGTCTTGGCGCCGTTGGCCAGCGGGTAGCGAAGGTGCCACATGTGGCCCTTGATCTCGCGGTTTTCCACTTCCAGGTCGGAGATGGCGGTGTTGAGCTTGGGATCCCAGTTCACCAGACGCTTGCCGCGGTACATCAGGCCGTCTTCGTACAGGCGCACGAACACTTCCTGGACGGCGGCGGAGAGGCCCTCATCCATGGTGAAGCGCTCGCGCTCCCAATCCACGGAGTCACCCAGACGGCGCATCTGACGGGTGATGGTGCCACCGGACTCTTCCTTCCACTGCCAGATCTTGTCGATGAAGGCTTCCCGGCCGTAATCGTGGCGGGTCTTGCCCTCTTCTGCGGCGATCTTGCGCTCAACCACCATCTGGGTGGCGATACCGGCGTGGTCGGTACCCGCCTGCCACAGGGTGTTCTTGCCCTGCATGCGGTTGTAGCGGATCAGGGTGTCCATCAGGGTCTGCTGGAAGGCGTGACCCATGTGCAGGCTGCCGGTGACGTTCGGCGGCGGGATCATGATGCAGAAGGAGTCTTTGCTGGTGTCGCCGTGGGGCTTGAAGTAACCCTGGGCTTCCCAGTGCTGATAGAGCGCCTGTTCGATGGCGTTGTGATTAAAAGTCTTTTCCATGGTCTCGCCGTATTCTGGATGGATGGAGTCTGGTGTTGATTCGTCGTGGATCGAGGGTGGCACAGTCAGGGCTGCGCCGGATCCGGTGCGGCAAGGACGGGCTGATCCCTCATCTCGAGGGTATGGCCCGCCTGGCGATAGTGCTTGTAGCGCTCGCGGGCTTGCTGCTTTTGCGTTTCGTCAGTGGGGACAAAATCTACCACTTGAGCGAAGTGTCCTGCAAACAAAGGTGTCTGCCGGGCCAGGTTGATGAGGCAGGCATAGCGCCGCCGTGGCGGCTGATGGCCTATCTCCACCGGAGCCTGACCGCTCTCCCCCTGCAACTGGTGCGGCACGAAGCGATCGGGCGGCAACTGCCACAACAGCTCGTCCAGACGCAGGGCCTGGGCCTCGTCCTCGCACAGCAGATAGAGGTGGCCTGCGCTCCAGCCATCGGCCGCAAGTTGGCAGGCGAGGCGCTCGACGGCGGAGGCATCCGCATCATCGGGCTGGCTCATCAGGTAAAAGGTCACTTGGCTCATCAGGTCGGTCCCGTTTGGCTGTGACGGACAGCGATTGGCCGTCTTCGGGAGCCGCGTCTGGCACGGACTTCCCGGATTCTCTCAATGAAACAAGGAAGAGGCAGGCCTCTTCCTTGTGATACAGGGTAACGCCTTCTCGCATCGCTCTTCGAGTCGATGGGGAAGGGGATTACTCCTTGTCTTCGACGTCCGCCACGCCGGCCCGGTTGAGCAGGAACTGGGTCAGCAGGGGCACAGGACGGCCGGTGGAGCCCTTCTCCTTGCCGCTCTTCCAGGCGGTCCCTGCGATATCCAGGTGGGCCCAGTTGTACTTCTTGGTGAAGCGCGACAGGAAGGCGGCGGCGGTGATGGTACCGGCCGGACGGCCACCGATGTTGGCCATGTCCGCGAACGGGCTCTCCAGCTGCTCCTGATACTCGTCGAACAGGGGCAGGCGCCAGGCGCGATCGCCGGCCTGTTCGGAGGCGTTGAGCAGCTCGTGGGCCAGGGGGTTGTGGTTCGCCAAGAGGCCAGAGGTATGGTGGCCAAGGGCGATGATGCAGGCACCGGTCAGGGTCGCCACGTCGATCACGGTCTCGGGATCGTAGCGGTCCACATAGGTGAGGGCATCGCACAGCACCAGGCGGCCTTCGGCGTCGGTGTTGAGCACCTCGACGGTCTGGCCGGACATGGTAGTGAGGATGTCACCGGGGCGGTAGGCGTTGCCCCCCGGCATGTTCTCGCAGCCCGCCAGCACACCGATGACGTTGATGGGCAGCTGCAACTGGGCCAGGGCGTGCATGGTGCCGAGCACGGAGGCGGCGCCACCCATGTCGTACTTCATCTCGTCCATGCCGTCTGCCGGCTTGATGGAGATGCCGCCGGAGTCGAAGGTCAGCCCCTTGCCCACCAGCACGATGGGCTTGGCGTCGGCGTTGCCCTTGTATTCGATGATGGCCATCATGGCTTCGTTCTCGGAGCCGCGGGCCACCGCCAGGTAGGAGTTCATGCCGAGCTCGGCCATCTCCTGCTCCCCCACCACCCTGGTGGTGATGTTGTCATAGGCATCCGCCAGACGGCGGGCCTGGGAGGCGAGGTAGGCGGGATTGCAGACGTTGGGCGGCATGTTCGCCACGTCGCGGCAGATGCGCACCCCTTTCGCCACGGCCAGGCCGTGATTGATGGCGCGCTCGCCTATGGTCAGTTCCCGACGCGTCGGCACGTTGAAGACCAGCTTGCGCAGCGGACGACGTGGCTCGGCCTTGTTGGTCTTGAACTGATCGAAGCTGTAGAGGCCCGCCTTGGTGGTTTCCACCGCCTGACGCACCTTCCAGTAGGTATCCCGACCCTTGACGTGCAGCTCGGTCAGGAAGCAGACCGCTTCCATGGAGCCGGTTTCGTTCAGGGTGGTGATGGTCTTGTTGATGATCTGCTTGTACTGGCGCTCGTCGAGTTCGCGCTCCTTGCCGCACCCGACCAGCAGTACGCGCTCGCTGAGCACGCCCGGTACTTGATGCAGCAGCAGCATCTGGCCCGGTTTCCCTTCCAGGTCGCCACGGCGCAGCAGCGAGCTGAGGTAGCCGTCGCTGATCTTGTCCAGCTGTTCGGCAACCGGAGAGAGTCGGCGGGGCTCAAAAACGCCGACCACGACGCAGGCACTGCGTTGCTTCTCAGGACTGCCACTCTTTACACTGAACTCCATGGAATCTCCTACATCCTAAAGACAAAAGGCACCATTTATTGAATAATGCGGTGCTTGTTGGGGTATCAGAGGCGGAGCGAACAGTCACAGGCTCCGCAGTTCAAACTGGTAAAAATCCAATATAGGGCCCTATTTTTCAGGCATTCGACTAAAAACACAAGTTTACTTGGGAATGACTGTGATCGTTTTCCGATATTTGTTCAGGGAGACCCTGAAAACCCAGCTGGCGGTGCTGTTCGTGCTGCTGCTTATCTTCGTCAGCCAGCAATTTATCCAGATCATTGGCGATGCCGCCGATGGTGAGGTGCCGACGCGCCTGGTATCCACCCTCCTGCTGCTCAACCTGCCGAATATGGCGTTGTTGATGCTGCCTATCAGTCTGTTTTTAGCCATTCTGTTTGCTCACGGCCGTTTGTACGCTGAAAGCGAAATGACGGTGATGCACGCGGTGGGTTTCAGTCACCGTTTCATCATGGGCAGCGCCCTGGTGCTGGCCTTGCTGACCGCCGCCGTCGCGGCGTTCAATACCGGCTGGGTCGCCCCCCAGGCCAAGGAGCGGGAGTACCAGGTGATCGACGAGTTCAAGGCCGATCCCGGTATCTCTTTCCTGCAGGCCGGCCGCTTCATGGAGCTCGACAAGGGGCGCCTGGTGGCCTACATCCAGGATCTGAACGACAAGGGGTCGGAGTTGCAGAAAATCTTCGTGCTGCAACGGGCCGAGGGGGGCTCACCCCCGTCAGTGGTGGTGGCCAACGAGGGGCAGGTGACCGCCGACAGCAACGGCTTGCAGTGGCTGACCCTGAAGGATGGCTCGCGCTACGAGGGGCATTTCACCGGCAAGCAGTTCCAGGTATCGGAGTTCCGTGAATACAGCCTGGTGATCCGCCAGCAGGAGATGGAGCGATCCAACCGCAAGGCGGCGGCCAAGCCGACCCTGGCATTGCTTGGCACCCAGGACAATCAGCTGATGGCCGAATTGCAGTGGCGCCTGTCGCTGCCCTTCTCCATCCTGGTGCTCACCTTCCTGGTGGTGCCGATGGCGCGGGTCAATCCCCGTCAGGGGCGTTACGCCAAGCTGCTGCCGGCCATCCTGCTCTATCTCTCCTATTTCCTGCTGCTCAGCGCCGCCCGGTCGGCCATCGACAGCGGGCGTCTGCCCCACTGGCCCGGGATGTTCCTGGTGCCCCTGGTCTATCTGCTTCTGATAGGGTTGCCTCTCAACCTGCAGGGCACCAGCTGGTGGAACGGGGTCAAAGGGCAATTGTTCAAGAGAAAGTCAGCATGATGCTGCAACCTGGGAGTCTCTGCTGATGTTCGGCATTCTCGATAGATACATAGGCAGGGTCATCTTCATGTCGATCCTGCTGTGCGAGCTGACCCTGGTCGGGCTGGCCGCGCTCATCAAGTACGTGGAGCAGTTGAAGGCGGTCGGGGAAGGCAACTACGACATGCTCAACGCCCTCTACTACGTGCTGCTCTCCATGCCCAAGGAGGCGGTGCTCTTCTTCCCCCTGGCGGCCCTGCTCGGTGGCCTCATCGGTCTGGGCCAGCTCGCGACCAGCTCCGAGCTGGTGGTGATGCAGGCGGCGGGACGTTCCAAGATCAGCATCGTCATGGCGGCGCTCAAGACCGCCATTCCCCTGATGTTGCTGGTGGGGATGATGGGAGAGTACGTCGCACCGGCCGCCAAGCGGATGGCGGATGACATCAAGGCGGGGGCCATGTCGGAAGGGCGGCTTACGGTCTCGGCCTACGGGGTCTGGGCACGGGATGGCAACAACTTCGTCAACATCAACGGGGTGCGCAACGATGGCGCCCTGACCGGCATCACCCTCTACCGCTTCACTCCGTCCCGCAACCTGATCGACGTGGTGCAGGCGAAGGAGGGGGTGTTCGAGGATCACCACTGGCTGCTGAAACAGGTGCACATCACCCGGTTTGACGATCCCACCCGGATCCAGGACGAAGAGCATGCCCAGATGGCCTGGCAATCCGAGCTGACCCCCAAGCAGCTCGGGGTGGTCAGCATCGATCCCGAGAACCTGCCCATCTCGGGGCTGCGGGACTACATCGGTTATCTGGATGCCAACAAGCAGGATGCCGGACGCTACAAGCTGGAGATGTGGCGCAAGCTGCTCTCACCGCTCTCCGTAGTGGCCATGATACTGCTCGCCTCCTCCTTCATCTTCGGCCCGCTGCGCTCGGTGAGCATGGGGGCGCGGATGCTGATGGGGATCATGACCGGCTTCGCCGTCTATGTGAGCGACAGGGTGTTCGGCCCGGTCAGCCTGGTCTATGCGGTCCCGCCCATCCTCGCGACCATCGCACCCAGCCTGCTGTTTGGCGGCATCTCCTTCTATATCCTGAGCCGCAAGCAGTAGCGGCCTGAAGGACGGCGGGCTGCTGACAAAAGGCGGCCATTGCTCTCGATGCACCGTTTCCGTCAAGGTTCTGGGCTGCAAGCCGTCAGTTCTGGTCAACAAAAAGGGCACCTCGGGGTGCCCTTTTTCGTTGCCGTCTTGGGATCAGCGATTGAGCTGCTCCAGGTTTTCCGTCTTGCCAAGCACCACCACCTCGCACTCGGCCCAGATGTCCTGGAAGGCGCGGGGGCGGGCGCGATTGAACACACACAGCAGGTTGCCCAGGCCAAAGGCCGAGGTAGCGAGCCGGATCAGGGCCTGGGTGACGCGAATGTTGCTGCCGTCCAGGTTCTGGATGCGCAGGCGCCAGGCCCGCATGCCGATGGTCTGGCCGGCGCGGACCCAGAACCAGGTGTAGAAACCGCAGATGACGAAGGCCAGCCAGGCGCTGTAGAGGGGGCTGGTGAGCAGCCAGGCGGCATCCTTGCCCTCGGGGACGTGCGCCATGCCGGTGGCCAGCAGCAGGTGGGCCACCCCCATGCCGATGAAGCCGGCGATGATCAGCAGGGCAATCACCACCAGATAGTCATAGAGCAGGGCGCCGAGACGGCGCAGCAGACCGGCAGACGGATGCCGGGGAGCAGGCTGGAGAGGGGAGGGGGTCTTGCGCTTGGCCATGATGATTATTCCATTAATATGATGCGGGCATTCTATGTAACTGGCTTGGCATCGGCAAGGCGTTGAATAAATGAGCAAACAACGGTGGGCACAAGAAAAACACCTTGCATGGCCAAGCGCCATTCGTATAATCCCTCGCAGCTGCCCGGGTGGCGAAATCGGTAGACGCAGCGGATTCAAAATCCGCCGTAGCAATACGTGTCGGTTCGAGTCCGACCCCGGGCACCATTATTTTCCCCTGTTTGGTCAACAGGTTATAGCGCTCAAGAGCGCTCCTGCTCAAAGTTTCTGCGGTTGATAACACTCATTCATGTGCAAATCTGTGCAAGAGGTTTCAACCAATGGCAAGTATCCAAGTTCTCACTCGAAAAACCGGCAAGTCCTATCGCGTTCAGTTCATGCGTAACGGCAACCGTGTATCCAAAGTTTTTACCCGCAAAAAAGACGCAGAGCAGTTCCTGGCTCAGATCACCGTATCTGACGAGCTGGCAGATGCCTTAACCAACGTCACCCTCACTAGCACCACCATTCAACAAGCTATTCATGAGTACCTTGAACAACACAAGGGACGAGACAAGTCTGTACCCCAGCGTCTGGGCTGGTGGGTTGAACATCTTGGCGACAAGACGTTGAACAAGGTCAACCGCCAGCGGATCAAGAATGCTATCTCTATTCTGGAGGCGGAAGGGAAGGCCCCTGCGACCCTTAACCGCTACAAAGCAGCGTTGTCAGCGGTTTTTGCGTACATGTGCGATAGGTATGACCTCAAGGTAAATCCTTGCCTGGAAGTGAAGCAGAAGCGGGAAGACAATGCTCGCACACGCTTTTTGTCGGCAGATGAACTGGCTCGATTGATGAAGGCCACCAAGTTGAGCAAGTGGGAGCGACTTCATATGCTGGTTCATATGGCGTTGACCACTGGAGCACGGAGGGGCGAGCTGATCGGCCTCAAGTGGTCAGACATCAATTTCAACACGCGAACTGCTCACTTGGCGGTTACCAAGAATGGTAGTCAGAGGGTTCTGTCTCTGACTGCTGACTTGCTTACTGAGCTCTCCCAGTTTCGTGAGATTGGTGCCAGCTTTGTTTTCCCTCACCCTTCTGGCCTCAATCGACCGTTTACCGAGTTTGACTACCACTGGCAGGCTGCGAAGAAAGCTGCGTTGCTCTCTGATTTCCATTTTCACGACCTTCGACATAGCTGTGCCAGCTTGTTGGCGATGAATGGTGCCAGCATACTGGAGATCGCAGAGGTGTTAGGCCATAAGTCGATCACCATGACCCAGCGATATTCCCATTTGTGCAATGCCCACAAAGCTAAACTCACAGATCGGGTATTTGGTAACCTAATGAATTGTTAATCAATTAGGCTGTGCAGCCTAGATGTATTGAACATGTTAGCCTGAGCCCCTTGCATATATGGATGCGAGGGGTTTTTGTTTGTCTGGGGATGTTGTAGATGAGCGGTCAATATATAAGCAGTGATTTTCTAGAGGGTTTGGTTGTATGGCAAAAATCACCAGATGATGAACCCATCATCGTTGATGGAGAGGAGGGGATTCCTTACTTTTCTCCAAATGGCCGCCCGAGGCTGGCCATTATAAAAGATGGTCAATTAATAGACTCCGTATCAATCGATATCACAGTTAAAAAAGTAACGTCCGATGATGAGGTTGCGCGCCAAAATGACCAGTGTCATGTCGGAAGCTGGGAAAATAAAACCCCTCGTCTGATGGTTACAAGGAAGGTGGTTAAGAGGGCGATTCGGTATAACACAACGCTAAGGCAACTCGGATGGACTGATGAACGCCTTAAGTTGGAATTGAGCTGCCTCGCTCAAAGTTTAACTGGCGATAGTGCGACAAATCAGCCGGTGGCGGCTATCTGTACTCGAAATAGCATTTCTCCTCAGCAAGATGACATCCCATTTTTAGCGGTGGAAGCCTATGAGCATTACCAAGGTTTCGGTTCGAGAAAGGGCTTTAAAGCACCGCTAAAAAAGATAAATGAGCGGGAGCTTGCAGATACAGTGATGAGACTAGCCCTCTACATAGCGCTGCTCAATCCGTGTCTGGGAAGGCCCTGGGGAAAGCAATATACCCGGCAGGGGCAACGTCCTAATGAACGTCCTAAGACTCCTATGGAAATGACGCTGGAGTCCTTGGAGGACAGGCTGACAGACTTGCTTTGCCAAAATGATGAATGGTATCGAGATGAGATCTTGAGCTTAGAGATTTCAATAGCGTCAATCCGGCGTGATATCCAGATTGAAGAAATTCATCGGATGGCACAGCCTGATGCAGTAAAGGCCGCGAAGATCAAGCTAATGGCCTTAGGAATAGAATGTGAAACAAAGACTATTGCTCAGGAATGGACTCAATTTATTGCCAAAGCATGGGGAGTTATCCCCTAGAATGTCGTTAGTGCGGCTAAGAGGATAAACGAATGAAAAAGTCAAGAACAGAAGTGCGCTGGACTTCTGTTCTAAAAGAAAACCAATCACATCGCGTTAAATACTCCTCGACCAAACCGCAGAACACCAAGAGCAACAGGAAAGGGAGTATAAGCAGTATGCAAGATCTCAACCTCATCGCAATCAGCCAAGATCTGAACAACTGGCTGCCTGTGACCGAAATCCCCAAGCACTACCCCCAATTTAACTATCCCACACTGAAGGTCATGTTCTGGAAGCGAGCCGAGAAGCCCGGCTTGGAACGTTGCTGCCGAATTGTCGGTAGGCGGATGTTTGTAAACACCAAACTTTTCGGCTTGTGGATGGCTGGTGGATTGCCTGAACAACACCCGACGGATGATTAAACCGCAGGGAACCCATCTGTTATCGGATATAGGCAAACATGGTGTGCAAAGCCATGGGGAAAACATGAAAAAAAGCCCTTACCTGCGACAGTAAGGGCATTTCGGATTACTCACTGACTCTGACAGTTTGGCGACCAAGGAGCCAGTGAGTGCGAGGTAATTTTAACATGAAAGTTCACTTATTAATCCATAAAGGTCATCAAGGCTTGCTGGCCGAGATCCATGCTCTTTCTTCTGATTCGGAGGGCAAGCGATGATCTATTTTGCATGGGCCGCTGATAGCCAGACTGAAACCTTCTATGGACTACCCAATCCCAGAACCTGCAAACGCTCCTGTGTCGGAGTATTGAGTGCCTTCACCAGCCGAAAAGCGAGATCCGTTTTTATAGAGCAAAGCCAAGGGGCCGCTGCTGTTGTAACTCGCCCCTATGCTCGCCAAATGAAGGCAGGCTTAGACGAACGGGCATTCAATGAGCTGGTAGCCGCGCAGGTTGGGGGCGAGGAATGAGCACTGTAAGGTTTGTTTCTGATGTAGCCGCCGCTGCTGTGGGGCTCTGGCCCGATTTGCTGGCGTGCCTTGGTCTCGATATTCCTCGTCATGGCAAGCATGGCCCCTGTCCTGCCTGTGGTGGCAAAGATCGCTTTCGACTTGATGACAAGGAAGGGCGAGGGACTTTCATCTGTAGCCAGTGCGGTGCTGGGGATGGGTTGGATCTGGTATGCCGGGTGATGAGCAAGAGCCCCATGGAGGCCGCCGAGTTGATAGCGCCTATGGTGGGGTTGGCCGCCGGTGGGCTAGATCCTGCCGAACGGGAGCGCATCCACCAGCAACAACAGGCCAAGGCCAAAGAGGAAACCCGAAAGCGGGAAGATGGCCACAGGAACGCTGCTGCACGCGCCTGCCGCATCATGAATGCTCATTCGCGTGGTTGTGGTAGCGCCTACCTATCAAGGAAAGGTTTTGCGGAACACCAGAGCGCGATCAGCGGTACCAAAGAAACGATAAACGGTGAGGTGTTCCCTGTCGGTAGCGTGATAGTTCCCTTGCTCGATGGTGCTGGGAATCTGGTGAACGTGGAGCTCATTCGCAACGAAGATGGTTTGAAACACACCTTGGGTGGTGGCCGCAAGGCTGGTGTATACCATCGCATTGATGGTGGGGCGCTGGTGGCCGTGGTGGAAGGCTACGCCACCGGTCTATCAGTCGAGCAGGCGACAGGAGCAACTGTCTATTGCGCGATGACAGCCAACAATCTGATGAACGTGGCCAAGATTGCCAGAAGCCAACACCCAGACGCCCAGATCATTATCTGTGGTGATCACGACCTGGATAAGGCAACCGCCCAGCGTAACGACTCCACCAAGCACCAGACTGAGCAAGCCGCAATGACCGTGGGCGGGCGTGCAATATTTCCACCAGAGGCCGGGGATTGGAACGATTACCACCAAGCTCATGGGCTGAGCAAGACACAAGAGGCCATCATGAGCGCCAGCACCAGACTGGCGACCAGCCAAAACCAAAACGCCAGCCAGAAGGGAGAGGAACTCAGGAAGATCGAGGTGAACCAGCCCCAACGGGGGCATGAGCCACCAGCCACCATGATCGACAAGATGAGTGCTAGTCAGCGGGCTGCACTACTGGTCGAACGATTGGGGCAAGTTGCTATCAGCCTTGAGGCCGAGCGTGTCTATCGCTATGACGGTAGCCTATGGACACCATGGACAGATACCGAACTGCGCCGCGAAATGGCTGCCATCTTTACCGAGCATGGCGTTTCGTTCAGTGACAAAGGTATTGCCGCCACAGTTTCCACGATGAAGCTGATGATCCCAACCATGGGCCAGCCAACCAAAGATCTGATCGGCTTTGCGAATGGAGTTTATGACATGACAACTCGCCAGTTTCGGCCACACTCGCCTAGTGATGGACTGCTCACGCACAACGGTATCAACTATGCCCCGCCGCTCGCTGATGAATGTCTCGATCGGGATGCTCCCAACTTCACTAGATGGTTATGCCACGCCGTCGATAACAACGCCGCCAAGATGGCTCGCATCAATGCCGCCTTATATATGGTGCTGGCAAACCGTTATGACTGGCAGCTATTCCTTGAGGTGACCGGTGAGGGGGGCAGCGGCAAGAGCATCTTTGCCAATGTGGCAATCCTGTTAGCTGGTGGAAAACGGAACACCGGCTCTGGCAACATGGCCTCACTGGATCACGCTAAAAGTCGCTACCAGTTTGTCGATAAACGGCTGATTGTGCTGCCTGACCAGCCCAAATACATCGGTGATGGCAGTGGCATCAAGGCTATTACCGGGGGCGATTTGGTCGAGATCGATGGGAAGTATGAGAAACAATTTGCCACTGTCATCCAGGCTGTTGTGCTGGCCACCAATAACGAGCCTATGGTCATTACTGAACGCAATGGGGGAATATCCCGACGCAGGGTGATCTTTACCTTTGACCGGGTTGTGGCCGAAGCGGATAAAGACCCGTTGCTTGGCGACAAGATTGCTACCGAGTTGCCGGTGGTGATCCGCCACCTGTTAACCCAGTTTGCCGAACCTGAGCATGCCCGTCACTTATTGCTGGAGCAGCGTAACTCTGATGATGCCTTGACCATCAAACGAGCCACCGACCCCGTGATCGACCTTTGCGGGATGGTGCTCTTTCTGAATGAACCCAAGGGATTGATGATGGGGGGTAATCCGGAGATCAAGCGGGAACCCCGGCGCTACCTCTATCATGCCTATCTTTCCTTTATGGAGTATCACGGCCTGGGGCGCCCGCTATCAGTTCAAGCGTTTAGCCGCGCGGTCAAGGCAGCAGCCAAAGAGTATGGCCGTCAATACTGCAGCAGGGTGATCAAGGGCAGGTCCCAAACCAACGTCATACTGACCGAGGTAGCGGAGATGTTCTTACCCCAAGCTGTCTATGACGATCAGCAATGACGACCCAGTGATAACAGAATGATGAGCTTGGCCGCTGTACCTGATGATAGGAAGGACTTTCATCCACAAACCCTACCCTCCCTACCCAGCGCAACTGAAAGCCTTGCCCGGCAAGGGATGCAAAGAGGTAGGGTGAGTATTCTCTAACCCTACCCAAACCCTACTGGTCATCTTTATCCCTACCGTCATGGCTGATGTGGCTTGGTTGCAAACCTACTCTGTTCTGATTAACCAAACGGATGGGATCTTGCTGCCGGGGGAGGGTATGGGTAGGGAATGAATGTTAAACCCTACACGTCTCAAGCCAGTCTTGGTAAGGCCTGCAACGGAGGTAGGCTAGGTAGGCGCAAAAAGCGGTAAAACAATTCAGGGGGATTAGCGGGCCAAGCCAATGATGATCCACCAAGCCCAACGTGAAGCAGAAGCGAATGATCGACGAAATTCTGAAGAGGTATGCCAAAGAGATAGCGAAAGAGGAAAAGCAGCGGCTAGAGGAGCAAAAACGAGCAGAGCGCCAACGCAAGCAGTTAGCACGATTGTGCAAGCCAGCACCGGGAGTTGAAGACATTTTTCGGTATCGTAATGCCTGGGCTCGGCATGCTGGCCAGTCTAGCCGTCGATTGATGGAGCGGGCAGAGCGAAACCATGCCATATCCAAGCTGGGGCCGATTAATCACTTGGCCGCTCTTGTCGTTGCAATGGCGTGGCATCCGCACCACACCTACATTCTGGTCGTCGCAACAGACCCTGGCGTGACCTGTGAGAAGCTGACTGACTTCTACAACCTGAACCATTCAAATCACAGGATGGTATTCCGTCGCTTGAACACAGTGCTAAAGCCGTTGGGTTGGCGTTTCGCCTCATACCCCAGGGGCGCACCCAATGAGCCATGGGGTTGGGAGTTGGAGAAAATCCCGCAGTGATCACCCCTAACATGATCACTTTTTGTGTTACAGGCGATCACTATTGCCCTGTATGACCCGAAGGTGGTCATAACCCAGTCATGACAAGGCTTACCCCCCTGCCCCACCCCCAAATGCAGCAAAGTGATCGCGCTTGGCAGAGCGGTGCGGTTGCAGAGTAACGAACCTGCTCATTTTCGTGAAAATAAAGACGTAAGCATCGGTAAAATAAGGTATTTTATTAAAAGCGATCGCTCTGCATAACGATCTCTTTTTTATCGACTCTCGGCGATCACTTTTCTGGCCGGCCAGGGTCGCTCTTGGTGGTCATCAGCCTCCGGGCCAGTTCTGACAGGGCATTGCCGGTGGGAGTGATCGCACACGCCTCTTCAGCTACCCCCAAAAATGAAAAACTCGTTGTCCCGTTACAGGCGATCACTTTCGCTGCCATCAACCGGATCTGCCGGGTTAATCGCGCCCATCTCGTTATCGTGAGCCCATATTCGTGCCTCGATCATAGTTGTCAGGGCTTCATTTGTATAAACTCCCTGCCAGATAACTGACTAATGACTGACTGATAGGTAACGGGCGGGGCATTCCCTATCGCTATGCCACCTTGGTGACATGATCCCTGGCGAACTGGCTTGCTTGCTGATTTGTCCCCCACTTAGCGGCTGCTCGCCCCCGGGCCCGGCACTGGCCGCACCGTCAGTCTGACAACTTGGCCCGCATCCTCACCTTGGCTTTCGCGCAGGTGGGCTGTGAAGGCAACACGCATTAACCGGAGAACCCCATGACCGACCCCAACGAGCTCAGCCAGGCGCTGCTGGCCGCCGTTCCTGAAGATGGCAGCAGCATCGGTAACCAAGCCTTGATGGAAACCTTGAAAGCCCAATTCAGCGACCTGACCGATGAGGTATTTACCGCCGCACGCGAGACTCTGCTGGAACAGGGCGTACTGCGCAAGGGGCGCGGGCGAGGTGGTGCTGTGCTTCGGGTGTTGGAAGGCGAAGCCGCCGCTGCAGCACCACGCAAACCGAAAGCCAGTGGCAAGGGCAAGCAGGCCAAGGATGAGCCGCAAGCTACCGGTATCGAGGGGCTGAAGAAGACCCTGTGGGCTGCCGCAGACAAGCTGCGTGCCGACATGGACGCCGCCGAGTACAAGCACATCGTGCTGGGCCTTATCTTCCTCAAGTACATCTCCGACTCTTTCGCCGCCCGTCGTGCCGAGCTAACCCGCCGCTTTGCCGATGAGAGCGACGAGTACTTCCTCTACGACTGTGACGATGAGCTGCTGGCCGAGGAGCTGGAAGACCGCGACTACTACCGTGAAGTGAACGCCTTCTGGGTACCGGAAGGGGCCCGTTGGGAGGGGTTGCGGGCCCATGCCAAGCAGGCCGATATCGGTAAGCGTATTGACGATGCGCTGACCCTGATCGAACAGGAGAACCCGCGCCTAAAGGGCATCCTCGACAAGCGCTACGCCCGTGCCCAGTTGCCCGATGGCAAGCTCGGCGAGCTGGTGGATCTGGTTTCCAAGATTGGCTTTGGCAGTGATGTCGGTGAAGCGCGTGACATCCTGGGGCAGGTCTACGAGTACTTCCTTGGCGAGTTTGCCAGTGCCGAGGGCAAGAAGGGGGGCCAGTTCTACACGCCTGCCAGCATAGTCCGGACACTGGTGGCAGTACTTGCTCCCCATCATGGTCAGGTCTACGACCCCTGCTGCGGTTCAGGCGGCATGTTCGTGCAGTCGGAGAGGTTTATCGAAGCCCATGGCGGCAAGCTGGGTGATGTCTCCATCTACGGTCAAGAGTCGAACCCGACCACTTGGCGGCTGGCGGCGATGAACCTCGCCATCCAGGGGATGGACTACAACCTCGGGCGCGAAAACGGTGATACCTTCACCCGCAATCAGCACCCTGACTTGCGTGCCGACTTCGTGCTGGCCAACCCGCCGTTCAATATCAGCGACTGGTGGCATGGTAGCCTCGAGGGGGATCCGCGCTGGGTCTACGGTACGCCGCCTGCGGGCAACGCCAACTATGCGTGGCTGCAGCATATGCTCTACCACCTCAAGCCAACTGGCCGCGCCGGTATCGTGTTGGCCAACGGTTCGATGAGCTCTAGCCAGAATAGCGAGGGCGACATTCGCCGTGCCATGGTGGAGGCGGACGTGGTGGAGTGCATGGTGGCCCTGCCGGGGCAGCTCTTCTTCAACACCCAGATCCCCGCCTGCCTCTGGTTCCTCGCCAAGAACAAGACCCGCCGCCAGGGCGAGGTGCTGTTTATCGATGCCCGCAAGCTGGGCACCATGATCAGCCGGGTGCAGTGCGAACTCGATGAGAGCGCAATTGCCCGTATCGCCGATACCTTCCACGCGTGGAAAGGGGACGGGGAGTGCGAGCAATCTTACGAGGATGTAGCGGGATTCTGCCGCAGCGTAACCCTGGCTGAGATCGCCGAACACGGCCATGTGTTGACCCCTGGCCGCTATGTAGGGGCCGAAGAGGTAGAGGAGGACGATGAGGCCTTTGCCGACAAGATGGCCCGGCTTACCAAGCAACTCGGTGACCAGATGGCCAAGGGAGCCGAGCTGGACCAGTTGATTAGACAGAAGCTGGGAGGGCTGGGGTATGAGTTCTGAATGGGTGGAACGCTCGATTGTGGACGTCTGCGCCCAAGTATTTTCGGGCGGGACTCCGAAGTCCTCAATTCCAGAATTCTTTGATAGAGGTTCAATTCCTTGGCTTAAGACGAAGGAGGTGAACTACAGCAAGATCATCGAGACAGAGAATTTCATCACCGAGTTGGGGTTGAAAAACTCGTCGGCTAAGTTGGTCCCCATCAATTCCGTCATCGTCGCTATGTATGGAAACGGGGACACAGCTGGCCGCGTTGCAATCAACAAGATCGCATTAACAACTAATCAAGCATGTTGCAATTTAGTGATCGATAGCGCTCGTGCTGACTACCGGTTTGTTTATTACTATTTGCAGTCGCAATACGCCAAGCTTGTCGATTTGAAAAATGGCGGGGCGCAGCAAAATCTCAATGCCAAACTAATCAAAGATTATCCCATTATTGTTCCATCGATTACGGAACAACGTGAAATCGGCAGTTTTCTTGAGTCACTTGACGACCGTATCTCCCTGTTGTGCGAGACCAACGCCACGCTGGAGGACATCGCACAGGCGCTGTTCAAGTCGTGGTTTGTTGATTTCGACCCTGTCCATGCCCGTGCTCGTGGCGAGCAACCGGCAGGTCTGGCACCCGAGGTCGCCGCCCTGTTCCCCGACAGCTTCGAAGAGTCCGCGCTTGGCATGATACCGAGGGGGTGGAAGTTGATGCAATTCGGTGAATTCATTGACCGACAATCTGTGGGCAAGAAGTACGACCAGAAATCAGCGCTGGAGGAGGGCAGTGTACCGATTCTTGATCAAGGAAAATCTGGAGTTATCGGTTTTCATAATGATAAGCCCAGCGTTTGCGCTAGCTTGGTCAGCCCTGTGGTGGTGTTTGCTAACCACACTTGCTATATGCGCCTGATCACTTTTGATTTCTCTGCAATTCAGAACGTACTTCCCTTTATTGGCAAAGGTGTAGATACCGTCTGGGCTTTCTATGCAACTAAAGACCGTGTCAAATTTTCCGAGTACAAGGGGCACTGGCCGGAGTTTGTGATACAGAAAACTATTGTGCCAAACCAAGAGCTAACCGAGATCTTCAGGAACATGGTCGATCCTCTCATTTGCAGTATGAGAAACAACGAATTACAAGCCCAAACCCTAGCCAACTTGCGTGACACCCTGCTACCCCGCCTGATCTCCGGCCAACTGCGCTTGCCGGAGGCTGAGGCTATGGTCGAAGGGGCAAGCTGACGTGGCAGATATAAAGACATGGCGTGAGATACAGGCCGATTACAGCGACACCCTGATTGTGGGCAATGGCGGCAGTGTCGCTGTCGATCCCTGTTTTCGTTACACCAACCTGTATCAGCAGGGCTGTGAGCACGGATTTATCCGCCCTGCCGCACAGGAGGTGTTTGATCAATTCGCCAAGAATGACCGTGATTTCGAACGAGTGTTATATCGCCTATGGCAGGCTGACTATATCAATCAAAAGTTTGAGCTGGCCAAAATCGAGCGTGACAAAGTTCGCAACGCCTATACAGATGTGCGGCGGGCGCTGATCGATACCGTAAAAGACATTCATCCAGACAACGCTATCAGTGACCAGCAAGGGCTTGCCCATATTGGCCGCTTTATGGCAGGTTTTTCGACGGTATTCAGCCTCAACTACGACTTGATTGTCTATTGGGCATCACTTAATGCTCGCCAAGCCAATGGTTGGCGTTTTGAGGACGGGTTCACCATTGATAAGACGCGCGCGACAGACCCCAAATTGATCAAGCAATGCTTCAACGCGTCATTCCCTGCTGAACTTGAGCCCGGAGTGACCAGAGTCTTTTATCCTCATGGCAATCTTGCGCTCTACCGAACTCAAGGTGGCGAGGAAAGTAAGCTGATGGCCGACAATAGCGACCCATTAAGCCTTATCACCCAGTACTGGCGTGATAATGACGGTCAACCTCTGTTTGTGTGCGAGGGCTCGTCAGAGAGCAAGATCGCCGCGATAAACAGCTCCCGATATCTTTCCCATGTGTATCAACATGAATTACCTCGCCCCAAAGACAGCATGACTATTTATGGCTGGAGCATTGGCAAACAGGATCGTCATATTCTTGAGCAGCTGGCGTTATCACCATGCCGTCGCGCCGCGGTGTCTGTGTTTGCTGGTAACAAGACACCAAAAAAAATTGAATCCGAAAGGGTGCATATGGAAAAAATGCTAAATGATGCGGGCATCAAGGAGGTTGTATTTTTTGATGCCACCAGTGCGGGGTGTTGGAACCATGCTGACTAAAAGAGGTGACTGCTGATGTCATTTGATCGTAACCAGCCCTATAACGACCTGCCATTGCTGCCCCCCATCATCGAGCTGGAGACCAAGGCGGTGTTGAAACAAGCCATCGCGGCCAACCGGGTATTGGCCAATCTGCGCGGGCTGGCGGCCAAGATCCCCAATCAGGGGCTGCTGATTAACAGCATCATCTTGCAAGAAGCGCGGCTCTCATCGGAAATCGAGAATATCGTCACCACCAATGACGAGCTGTATCGCGCCGCCGCCAACCGCGATGGCAAGACAGATCCTCACACCAAAGAGGTGCTGCGCTACCGTGAGGCGCTCTATCATGGCTTCCATTCGCTCAAGGATCGCCCGCTCAATACCAACCTGTTTATTGAACTGGTTCGGCTGATTAAACAGGTGGATATCGGCATTCGCGCCATCCCCGGTACGGCCCTGAAGAGTGACCGAGGTGAGGTCATTTATACCCCACCCGTTGGAGAGCTGGTGATCCGCGACAAGCTGGCCAATCTTGAGCAATTTATCCATGCCGAGGATGAGCTGGACCCGCTGGTCAAGATGGCGGTGATGCATTATCAGTTCGAGGCGATTCACCCCTTCCCCGATGGTAATGGCCGTACCGGTCGCATCCTGAACCTGTTGTATCTTGTTGAGCAGCAACTGTTGGATATCCCGGTGCTCTTTTTGTCGCGCTACATCATCGCCAATCGGCAGGAATATTATGCCGGCCTACGGGGCATCACCGAAGCGCAGCAATGGGAACCCTGGGTGCTGTTTATGCTCAGGGCTGTGGAGAGCACGGCACAACAAACTTTTGAGCAGGTCAATCGCATCCTGAGTTTGATGGAAGAGGTGCGCGAGCGGGTGCAGCGGGAGGCGGAGGCCATCTATAGCAAGGATCTGGTCGAACTGATTTTTATGCAGCCCTACACCAAGATCGGGTTTCTGGTCGATGCCGGTATTGCCAAACGCCAGACGGCCTCTCGCTATCTGCAAACACTGGCGACGATGGGCATCTTGCGGGAAGAGCAGGTTGGCCGTGAAAAGTACTACATCAACGATGCGTTGTTCGCCGAGTTGACCCGCTAACCGATCAGGGTGACGGGATCGACATATCACCATAACGTGTCGATTTTTCGGCTTTTTTTAAACATATTTTCGCAACCTGTCGATCCCATCGACAGATGGGGGTGACGAGTCGATATGTCACCCGTTGTGACGCTGAGCAGGTTGGGCATACCCGAATGGCAGAGGCCATGGGGGGGCCAGGGATCGTCTTGAGGGATTGAGCAACAATGACCGAAGATCAGTTGGAACAAGAGGTGCTGGGGTGGTTGGCCGAGGTGGGCTATCGCGTGGAGTGTGGCTACGATGTGGCCCCCGATTCTGATAACCCGTGGCGTGAGCAGTTCCAGCAGGTGCTGCTGCGCGAGCGCTTGCGGGAGGCGATTGCCCGGCTCAACCCCTCCGTGCCGCTGGTGGCGCGTGAAGATGCGCTGGCGCAGGTGGTCAATCTCGATACCCCGGCGCTGCTGTCGGCCAACCGGGCATTTCACCGCTTGCTGGTGAATGGGGTGCCGGTGCAGTACCAGCGCGATGGCGAGACGGTGGGGGACTTTGTCCGCCTCGTTGACTTCGAGCAGCCCACCGCCAACGAGTGGCTGGCCATCAACCAGTTCTCTATCAAGGGGCCCAAACACACCCGCCGCCCCGACATCATCCTCTTCATCAACGGGCTGCCGCTGGTGGTGCTTGAGCTCAAGAACCCGGCCGATGTGAATGCCGACATCTGGAAGGCGTTTGATCAGCTGCAGACCTACAAGGAGCAGATCCCCGACCTGTTTCAGTACAACGAGATCCTTATTGCCTCCGATGGTAGCGAGGCGCGGATGGGGTCGCTGTCGGCCAATGCCGAGCGCTTTATGCAGTGGCGCACGGTGGATGGGGTCAACCTCGACCCCTATGGCGAGTTTGGCGAGCTGGAGACCATGGTGCGCGGCATTCTGACCCCGGCCATGCTGCTCGATTACCTGCGCTTTTTCGTGTTGTTTGAAGACGATGGCCGCTTGGTCAAGAAGATCGCCGGTTATCACCAGTTTCATGCCGTACGCGCGGCGATCACCCAGGTGGTGGCGGCGTCGCGCCCCGGTGGTAGCCATAAGGGCGGGGTGGTGTGGCACACCCAGGGCAGCGGCAAGAGCATCACCATGACCTGCTTTGCGGCGCGGGTGATGCGCGAGGCGGCGATGGAGAACCCGACCATCGTGGTGATCACCGACCGTAATGACCTTGATGGCCAGCTGTTCGGGGTGTTTTCCCTGTCGCAAGATTTGATCCGCGAGCAGCCGGTGCAAGTGGAAACCCGCGGCGATCTGCGCAGCAAGCTGGCCAACCGACCCTCCGGCGGCATTGTGTTTGCCACCATCCAGAAGTTTATGCCCGGCGCGGATGAAGACACCTTCCCGGTGCTGAGCGAGCGCGCCAACATCGTGGTGATTGCCGATGAGGCGCACCGCACCCAGTACGGTTTCAGCGCCTCGCTCAAATTACCCAACCAGATTGCAGAAGGGGCGGCGCGCTATCAGGTCGGCTATGCCCAGCACTTGCGCGACGCACTGCCCAACGCGACGTTTGTGGCCTTTACCGGCACCCCGGTATCGAGTGAAGACCGGGATACCCGCGCGGTGTTTGGTGACTACATCCACGTCTATGACATGCAGCAGGCCAAGGAAGATGGCGCGACGGTGGCGATCTATTACGAGTCACGCCTCGCCAAGTTGTCGCTCAAGGCCGACGAACTGACCCACCTCGATGACGAGGTAGATGAGCTGGCCGAGGATGAGGAAGAGGGTGAGCAGGCCAAGCTGAAGTCACGCTGGGCCGCACTGGAGAAGGTGGTCGGCAGCACGCCCAGGATCGAGCGGGTGGCCGCCGATCTGGTGGCCCACTTTGAAGAGCGCAATCAGGCGCAGCATGGCAAGGCGATGATGGTGGCCATGAGCCGCGAGATCTGCGTGCACTTGTATGATGCCGTGGTGGCCCTGCGCCCCGACTGGCATGACCCGGACCCCGACAAGGGGGCCATCAAGATCGTGATGACCGGTAGCGCCTCTGACAAGGCGTTGCTGCGCCCCCATATTCATCCAGCCTTGGTCAAGAAACGGCTGGAGAAGCGGTTCAAAGACCCGAGTGACCCGCTCAAGCTGGTCATCGTGCGTGATATGTGGCTGACCGGCTTCGATGCGCCCTGCGTGCATACCCTCTATGTGGACAAGCCGATGAAGGGCCACAACCTGATGCAGGCGATTGCGCGGGTGAACCGGGTGTTCAAGGACAAACAAGGCGGGCTGGTGGTCGATTACATCGGGATCGCCAACGAGCTCAAGAGCGCCATCAAGGAGTACACCGCCAGCAAAGGACGGGGCAAGCCGACCGTCGATGCCCATGAGGCCTACGCGGTGTTGGAGGAGAAACTCGATATCCTGCGCGCCCTGCTGCATGGCTTTGATTACAGCGACTACCTCACCGGTGGCCACAAGCTGCTCGCCGGGGCCGCCAACTTTATTCTTGGCCTTGAGGATGGCAAGAAGCGCTTTGCCGATAACGCGCTGGCGATGAGCAAGGCGTTCACGCTCTGCTGCACCCTTGACGAGGCCAAGGCAGTGCGGGAAGAAGTGGCCTTCTTGCAGGCGGTCAAGGTGCTGCTGACCAAGAAGGCGATCTCCCAAAAGAAGAAAACCGACGAAGAGCGCGACCTGGCCATTCGCCAGATCATCGGCAATGCGGTGGTATCGGGCGATGTGGTCGATGTGTTTGAAGCGGTGGGGCTCGACAAGCCCAATATCGGCCTGCTCGATGATGAGTTTCTGGCCGAGGTGCGCAACCTGCCGGAGCGCAATCTTGCGGTGGAGTTGCTGGAGCGACTGCTGGAGGGGGAGATCAAGTCGAAGTTCGCGACCAACCTCTCTCAGGAGAAGAAGTTCTCGGAGATGCTGACCAAGGTGATCGCACGCTATCAGAACCGCTCCATCGAAACCGCGCAGGTGATCGAGGAGCTGATCGACATGGCCAAGAAGTTTGCCGCCGTAAGCAAGCGGGGGCAGGCCTTGGGCCTTAACGATGACGAGCTCGCCTTCTATGATGCCTTGGCCAACAACGAGGCGTCGGTGCGTGAGCTGGGGGACGAGATACTGGCCAAGATAGCCCATGAGCTGACAGCCAACCTGCGCCGTAGCGTGACCGTGGATTGGAGCAGCCGCGAAAGCGTGCGCGCCAAACTGCGGCTGATGGTCAAGCGCATCCTGCGCAAGTACAAGTACCCGCCAGACCAGCAGGAAGAAGCTGCCCAGCTGGTACTGGCACAGGCAGAGAGCTTGTGTGAGGTTTGGTGTTGAGGTGGTTAATGGACGAAAAAAAGGGCTCGCTCAAAAAGGCACAGAAAAGCATGTCACATCGGGATAAATGGTAATGAAACAGGGTTTTGTCTTACCCAATAGAATCCATGATATCGGTTCTTTGGTGGTTTATACCAAGCAACTCAGCCCACAACCCTCGATTAACGATCTCTGGATGGCTTATCTTGAGCGCATTCCTGAAGACTGCACAAATGACGAAATTGATGCCCTTCAGTCATGGTTTTATCAAGAGGTTGAAGACCGGTGCTATGAGCTCCTGCTCTTGTAGCTCTTTGCTCGACTACAGTGGGGAATTACTTAGTTTTGCTGGCCGTAGGCATGTGATTTCGGTGGGTAAAAATGTGCAAAATGTGCAAACCCACCTCACTCACAGCAAACTGGAGATAACCAAAACCCACTTGATTCAAGGCATTACGACTCGTACTATCCTTGTGAAACCGTAGAATCAGGATTCAAAATCCGCCGTAGCAATACGTGTCGGTTCGAGTCCGACCCCGGGCACCATCAGATTCCATGACAAAAGGCCATCCTCGCGGATGGCCTTATGTTTTTCCGGGCGGTGCGAAGAGGTGTACCCTCAGACCCTCAGACCCTCAGACCCTCAGACCCTCAGACCCTCAGACCCTCAGACCCTCAGACCGTCAGACCGTCAGACCGTCAGACCTTCAGACCCTCAGACCGTCAGACCTTCAGACCCACAGGCTCTCGGGCCATCAACCTCTCGGACTGCCATCCCCTCAGTCGATATTCTGTGCGATGCGCCACAGCACGCCGGCGGGATCGTACAGACAGAACTCCTTCATGCGCCACGGCTGGGTGACGAGCTCCGTGACCCGGACGCCGTAGCGGGCGGCGACCTGGCTCGTCTCCACTTGGGCCTGCCAGGCGGCCACGTCCTCCACCAGGAGGTGCATCATGAGCTGCTCGGCCAGCCCCGGGGGATTGCCATCCTGCAGCAGGAAGCTTGCGTTGCCGAGATGAAAATAGGCCACGCCGTCGCCATCGGAGGCCAGGGTAAAGCCGAGATCCTGATAGAACTGCTTTGACAGCGGGAAATCCCGGGCAGGCACGAAGGCCTTGATTTCGGTCACGTTGAGATTGGGCATGGGCTCCTCGCGGCGCTGGGAACAGGGGAAGATGGCTTGCCAGTATGACCGGGCATTTCGGGGCAAGCCAGACGAATGGCGCGAGTTTGCACTCTTATCGTGCTTGTGCCCCTTGGGTGGGGGGATATTGGCCGTCAGCCTCATTTGATTTCACCATGGTATGGCCCATTTCATTTATTTCATAAATACCTTAGCAGGATAGATAAGCCTGCCAGGGTGACATCACCACGTGCGTATTCCGGCGAAGTTGAACAGCCATTCCGGCCAACGTGAACACCCTGATCCTTAACGCGCTCACGTCACCCCG
>NZ_JAPDBQ010000004.1:0-84184 GCF_027705325.1 Aeromonas sp. QDB18 | reverse complement strand
ATGGATTTAGGGACTCAGAATACTTTTTTCTGAAAATCAAGGCGGCCTTCCCCGGAAAGCCGCGATGAACCTTTTTTTTGTTTGCAAGACCCCGGCAGGCGGGACACCCGCTCTGTGAGCCAGCTCCCCCTGCCCCGGGATGCCCTGTGCCATCCTCACTGAAACGGCAGCGGGAGGAGAAACCCATGTGGATAGAGGCCGAGCCCGTCTACGGCGCCCTGGTGTCCCTGGCCATCGGGCTCATCATCGGGCTGGAGCGGGGCTGGCAGGTGCGCCAGCTCGGAGACAACCAGCGCATCGCCGGGATGCGCACCTATGGCCTCATCGGTCTGCTCGGCGGGGTCTGCGCCCTGCTGCTGCCCACCCTGGGGCCCTGGCTGGCCCTGCTCGGTCTGCTGACCGTGGTGACGGGGTGCGGCCTCTCGGTCTGGCTGGCCCTGCGCTGGCAGGGGGAGTTCGGTCTCACCAGCTCGGTGGCCATGGTGCTCACCTATCTGCTGGGGCTGATGTCGGTGCTGCAGAGCCCGAGCGAGGCGGTGGCCTGCGCCGTGCTGGCGGCCCTCCTGATGGGGCTCAAGGGCAAGATCCAGCAGGGGATGCTGTTCTTGAGCGAAATGGAGTTTCACGCCACCCTGCGTTTTCTGCTTATCTCCCTGGTGCTGCTGCCTGTGCTCCCCGATGCCGAGATGGGTCCCCTCAATGCCTTCAATCCCTTCAAGATCTGGCTCATGGTGGTGGTGATCGCTGGCATCTCGTTCTGTGGTCACTTTGCGGTGCGCCTGCTCGGCACCCGCTCCGGGCTGGTGCTCACCAGCATGCTGGCGGGGCTCGCCTCCTCCACCGCCCTCACCCTGCAATTTGCCCGCCTCAACAAGGAGCAGGGAGGGCTGGAGCGGCTGCTGGCCACCGGCATTCTGCTGGCGGGAGCCACCATGTGGCTCAGGCTGCTGGCACTGGTGCTGATCATCCACGGAGAGCTGGCCCTGCGTCTGGCCGCCCCCCTGCTGCTGCTGGCAGCCATCGTCTACGGCTTTGCCTTCTGGTTCTGGCGCCAGCGGGAAGAGATGCCGGACGGCCCGGTACAGCCCGAAACCCGCAACCCGCTGGATCTCGCCACCGCCATCAAGTTCGGTCTGCTGCTCGCCCTCATCGGCTTCATGGCCACCCTGCTGCAAAGCAAGGTGGGCAACTCCGGGGTCTATCTGCTGTCGCTGGTCTCCGGCATCACGGACGTGGACGCCATCACCCTCTCCCTTTCCCAGCTCGCCCAGAAGGAGCTGGCCCTGGAGGTGGCGGCCAGGGGCATACTGCTCGCCGGGCTGGTCAACTCCCTGGTGAAAGGGGTGCTGGCACTGGTGATTGGCGGACGCAGCCTGGGGCGGCGGGTCTTGCTCCCCTACCTCGTCTCCATCCTGCTCATCCTGCCCCTTGTCCTGATGACATGATGACGGGGATCACCTGACGGGCCCGGCACTCTGACACCCTTTCCCCTTGTCGCGTATACTGCCCCCTCTTGCAGCAGGAGGAGATGACCATGGCAAGCGACTGGGACAAGGTACTGGCGGGGGGCGCCCTGGACAGCCAGAGCGAGGAGATAGCGAACGACCGCATTCGCGGCCAGGCGCTGCTGAGCCGGCTCAACGCCTCACCGGCGGGGGATCACGTCCTGCGCCAGCAGATCTGCCGCGACCTCTTCGCCCACTGTCCTGACTCCTGCTGGATCAGCCCCCCCCTTCACTTGCGAATTCGGCCGCAACATCCACATCGGCGAGAAGACCTTCTTCAACTTCAACGTCACCATACTCGACGTGGGCGAGGTGCACATCGGCAACCATGTGTTGCTGGCCCCCAACGTACAGATCTACACCGCCACCCACGCCCTGGATCATCTGGAGCGACGCAACTGGACCGCCTACAACAAGCCGGTGCGGATAGGCGATGACTGCTGGATTGGCGGCGGGGCCATCATCTGCCCCGGCGTCACCATAGGGCCCCGCTCCATCATAGGGGCTGGCGCCGTGGTCACCCGGGACATCCCGGCGGACTCCCTGGCGGTGGGCAACCCGGCCCGGGTGATCCGCACGCTACACCCGGGCGAGACCCGGGATCCGGCGTGCCTGTCATGATGGCCCTTGCCCTGCTGCCCCTGGGTTGGGCAGGCTGGCTCGGGGTGCGGGATGCGAACTGGTGGCCGCTGGCCCTGATCCTGCTGATGAGCCTGCTGACCCTGGCTGCCTACGCCTGGGACAAGCGCCAGGCCATTCGTGGTGGCTGGCGCGTGCCCGAGGCCCGTCTGCATCTGCTTGAGCTGTGCGGCGGCTGGCCCGGCGCCCTGGTCGCCCGCCAGTGGCTGCGCCACAAGACCCAGAAAGGGAGCTACCGCCTGCGGTTCTGGGCCATCGTCTGGGGGCAGTTGCTGCTACTCGGGATCTGGCTCGGCTGGCCGATCTGGCCGCTCTGAACAACCAGGCAGGCATTGCCGCCCAAGGTTGGGTATGAGACAACGACAGCACGGGAGACAGATCCTCTCGTTCAAATATTGAAAGGAGTCATTCATGACCATGTGGACAGGTATCGTTCTGATCGTCTTTATCAGCGTGTCGTTCAGCTATCTCACCAAGCGCGCCCGCTACCAGATGGGGGATGCCCGCATTACCGACCGTCTTGGCAAGCAGGACATGATCATCAAGGAGTTGCAGGAGCGCATCGCCAATCTGGAGGCCATCGTCATCGAGGAGGAGAAACGCCGCCCGTTCAAGGATCTCTGATCCGGCAAGCCGGGTGGCAAACCAACCAGCCCCCGGGCTGCAAGGGTTTGCCGCCGCCCCCGTTCGCACCCGCTCGCCCTCTGCCTGGCAAAACGAAATTTACAGCAGGATCAATCCCCTGCCATTTTTCGGCTGAATGCTCGCCAAGCTGGCCCGTTCCCTGCTCCGTCATGACATCAGTCGTACGGAGAGTGACATCATGATCGCCATCGGCACCCTGCTTCCCCTCGCCTCCCTTGCCATCAAGCTCGGCAGCAAGCTGCTGGGCGACGGCACGCCGCCCGCCCAGACCGAGCCTGCCGTGCAGGAAGAGCACCTTGCCCCCACGGTGCAGAGCCTGTTCCAGCGCCTTGGCATCCAGGAGGCTGACAGCGAGCAGAACCGCCCTGCCATCAACCACTTCATGGGGGCGCTGATGCAGACCCTGGGCCAGGAATCCTCGGGCCAGTCGCTGCCCCAGGCCATCGATGCCGCCCGCACCCAGTTGGCAGACGGCACCCAGAGCACCCGCCTCGATGCGCTGCAGAGCGAGCTCGACACCCTCAAGGGCTCCCTCGGCAACAGCGACCTCAACCTTGATCAGCTGCTTTATGCCTTCAAGCAAACCCTGCCCCAGGGCCCGGGGGAAGGCGTAGGCAAGCTGCTCAATGCCAGCGCGTGAGCGGGAGTGGAACCATGAAAAACGGCAACCAGACGGTTGCCGTTTTTGTCGGGCCGAATCTCAAGATGTCACGCTAGGACTGTGAAGGGGGCGGGTTCAGCATGGCGCCGGCCAGCGCGCTCTGCCCGCGATCCTGCAGGGCATTGGCCGCTCCCAGGCGATCCGCCGCCTCCTTGTTCTGACCCAGCTTGAACTTGCCGACCAGCCGCTCAATCTCGATCTCTATGCCCACCACGGCCTGCACCATTGTCTCGAGATAGTCTCTCGGTGCATCCGCCATCTTCCAGGGAATGGACTCTCCCGCCTCGTGGGTACGGGTCAGGGCCGCGAGCAAGCGACGCACGAAGCGGGCATCGTCCCTCACCCGGATACGGCCATGGGCGTGCACCACGGCATAGTTCCAGGTGGGCACCTGCTGGTGATGCACCTGCTTGCCAGGATACCAGCTGGGGGAGATATAACCCTCGGCGGCGCGGAAGATCACCAGCACTTCATCGCCGTCTTTCACCTCCTGCCAGAGCGGGTTGTTGCGGGCCACATGGGCCCGCAGCACACCGTGGGCCCCCTGCTCCCCATCGAACTCGAACGGCAGATGGTTGGCATCCAGCCCCCCTTCACCACAGGTGATCAGGGCCCCCAGAGGGTGCGCCTGCATCAGCTGGTGCAGCGCCTCGGGGTCGGTAACGGCGAAATGGGGTGGCAGGTACATGGGAACTCCTTGATCCGGTTGACGCGTCCATACGCATTGCAGCGGGATCATGCCTGCCCGGCGCGGGCCGTCACCCTGAATGTGCCCCACTGAGCCAGTTCATTGCAGCAGGTGAACGCAATTCCACATCATCATCCACAAGCGCGATATAACACCATATGTTCACGATGCAAATATCACTTTAACAGCCCAAGTGAATGAGAAAATAACCTCAATGACAAAGATAATTCCGCTTTACACCCCTCCCCCCTTCGCCAGATAGCCAATACGGTAGATCTCGCCCCCGCCAGGCAAGGGCGATGAGAAGGACGGGAGCAAATCCGCCTCCAGCCATTCCCATCGGGTGAGATCCCAGCCGCTCACCATGGCCTCGCCGTGCAGGTCGGCAAGCTCGCCGTGGGAAGTGACCTTGGTGCGCCGCAGCCTGGCCATGCAAGCCCCGTCGAGGGAGGCCGGATCCGGCGCCCGCACCAGATGCCAGGTCTCGATGCGGGGCCAGCCGAAATGCCGGGTGAGTGCCGCGAATCCCTCGCTTGCCAGGAATCGGTGCATCGCCTCGGCGCTGTGCCACACATAGAAGGGGGCATAGCGGTTCTCCTGCCCCGGCAGGGTCCCATCGTCCTGACGGCTGTAGAGATAGGCCTTGAACAACAGACCGGGAAAGCCGTCCAGTCTGGCGCCATTGCTGGCGATCCGCTGCTCGATCAGCGCCATGTCGTAGTCTGCGGGCAGGGTGAATCGGTAGTGCATGGCGATCATGAGGCCACCTCCTGTCTGAACATCCGGCCCTGGCCGAAACTCCACGCCTCGGCATCGGTCTGCTGGATCACCACCATGAGGTTGTCGGGGTGGATCCCAAGCTCGGCCTCAAGGCGCTCGGCGAGACGTGCATAAAGCCGCTCCCTGGTCGCGGTGCTGCGCACCTTGCCCGCCAGGATCTGGAAGAGGATGAAACCCTGGTCCCGGCGGCCGGTCTGGTAGTGGGGGTCATAGATGAGCGCACTGGCAGGCAAGATCTCGAGGATCTGGAATTTATCCTTCGGCGGCACCTCGAACACCTCCACCAGGGTCTGGTGGTAGAGGGCGCTGAGTTGTTGCAGGTGTGCGTCGCTCATCCCCTCGCACAGGGTGATACGGGTCAGCGGCATGGGGTCACCTCCTCGCGGGGGGGCAGATAGCCCACGGCCGTCACTGCGGCGGGCAAACCGGCGTAGAAGGCAAGATGGGTGAACAGCTCTTCCAGCTCATCCCGGGACAGGCCGTTTTGCCGGGCGAATGCAATATGCCAGGGCAGTTGTTGCACCCGGCCCAGTGACGCCAGGATGGCCAGGGTGATCAGGCTGCGCTCGCGGGCCGAGAGGGTGGGGCGCTGCCAGATATCGCCAAACAGCGTCTCTTCCGCCAGTCGGGCGAGTCGGGGGGCAAGCTGCGCCAGGGTGGCGCGATCGGGAACATCGGGTGTCATGGCAATCTCCTTGGTGGATGAAGCCACTCTCCCTCACTGCTACAATTTAAAAAATCGAAATATTCAAGACCAATCATCCCGATTATAAGGATAGTTATGTCACCCCTTCCCCCCAGCCTGGATCTCGATGCCCTGCGCAGCTACGTGCTGGGGCTGGAGTGCGGCAGCTTTGCGCTGGCGGCGCAGCGGCTGTGCCGCTCCACCTCGGCGGTCAGCGCCCAGTTGAAAAAACTCGAACAACAGTGCGGCACCGATCTGGTCATGAAGCAGGGACGTCACTTGGTGCCGACAGCCAGCGGTGAGCGCCTGCTGGGCTACGCCAAGCGGCTGCTGGCGCTCAATGACGAAGCCGTGCTCGCCCTCAAAGGGGAATTGCTGCAAGGGGAGATCCGGCTCGGGGTGCAGGAGGACTTCGGCGAATCTTTGCTCCCCGCCGTGCTGGGGCCCCTCTGTCGCCAGCACCCGGCCCTGCGCATGACGACCCGCATCGATCGCAACGGGGCCCTGGTGCAGGGGATCAGGGAGGGCACCCTCGACATGGCTCTCGCCTGGCAGCCACAGGGAGAGCGGGAGGATCTTCCCCTCATCGAGGTGGTGCAACTGGCCTGGATTGCCCACCCCGAGTGGGACCTCGCCCCTTTGCTCGCGCGCGGGGAGCCCCTGCCCCTGGTGCTCTTCGATGCCCCCTGCCTGATGCGGGCACGGGCCATCCGCGCCCTCGACGATGCCGGGATCCCCTGGCGGATCGCCTTCACCAGCCAGAGCCTGGGCGGGATCTGGGCCGCCGTACAGGCCGGGCTCGGGATCACGGTGCGTTCCCCCATCGGCATGCCGGCCAGTCTCGCCACCCTCGGCGGTGTGCTGCCCTCACCGGGCACCCTGGGGGTGGTGCTGCTCGCCGCCAGCCATGAAACCGACGAGGCCAGATGCCAGTTGCAACGACTGCTCACGGACGCCGTGCATCATGCCAGCGCCGGACACAGGGGCTGAACAGCGCCTGGTCAACGCGCCCCACGGCGCCGAGGCGTGCCCATAAAAAACGGCAACCCTGGGGTTGCCGTTCTGCCTTCTAATTCCCATGGCGAGCCGCTTGGCTTAACCCGCCCGCTTGCTCAGCCAGGCTTCGGCGGCGACCAATGCGCCCTCGATCTGCTCGCGGGCGACGCCGCCTTTGGCGACCCGCTTGGCCAGAGTCGCTTCCAGCTCCAGGTTCGGGTAAACATCCTCCCCCACCACGGGGCTGAAGCGCTGGAACTCGGGGAGGGAGAGTTCTTCCAGGGGCTTTTTCACCTGGATCGCATAGACCACGGTCTCGCCGACGATATGGTGAGCCTCGCGGAACGGAATGCCCTTGGCCACCAGATAGTCCGCCAGCTCGGTGGCGTTGGCGTAACCGCCCTGGGCCGCCGCCTTGGTGCGCTCGCCATTGACCTTCAGATCGATGAGCACCAGCGCCGCCATGTCGAGGCAGTCGTGCCAGGTATCGAGGGCGTCGAACAGCCCCTCTTTGTCTTCCTGCATGTCCTTGTTGTAGGCCAGCGGCAACGCCTTGAGGCTCATCAGCATGCCCATCTGGGCGCCGACCACCCGGCCGGTCTTGCCACGAATGAGCTCCAGCGCGTCCGGGTTCTTCTTTTGGGGCATCAGTGAGGAACCTGAGGTCACCGCATCGGAGAGCTCCACAAAACCGGCTTCACCTGTGTTGTAGAAGATAAGGTCTTCGGCAAACCGCGACAGGTGGGTCATGGACAGCGACGCCACGTGCATCAGCTCCACCACGTGATCCCGATCGGACACCGAATCAAGGCTGTTGCGGGTGGCGCCGCTAAAGCCCATGTCGAGCGCCAGCGCCTCCCGGTCGATGGCATAGGCGGTGCCCGCCAGGGCGCCGCAGCCAAGCGGGCTGGTGTCGAGGCGCTTGAGGGCATCCTGCAGCCGGGAATGGTCCCGCTCCAGCATCTCCACATAGGCCAGGGCCCAGTGGGCGTAAGTGACCGGCTGGGCCCGCTGCAGGTGGGTGTAACCGGGCAGCACCGCGGCCTGGTTGGCACGGGCGGAGGCCACCAACCCCTGTTGCAGGGCGGTAATGGAGCCGAGCAGCAGTTCACCCTGTGCCTTGCACCAGAGCTTGAGGTCGGTGGCGACCTGATCGTTGCGCGAGCGACCGGTGTGCAGCTTCTTGCCAAGGGCGCCGACGGCGTCGATGAGCTGGCTCTCGACCCAGGAGTGGATGTCTTCGGCGTCCGAGTTCAGGATCTGCTGGGGATCCTGCTGCACGGAGGCGAGCAGTACCTCCATCGCCTGCTGCAACTTGGCCTGCTCACCCTCGGTCAACACGCCCACCTTGACCAGCGCTTTGGCCCAGGCCATGGAGCCTTGAATATCCTGCTCCGCCAGACGGTAGTCGAACCGCAGCGAATCGTTGAACTGCTTGAACCGGCTATCGGCTCCCTGACTGAAGCGTCCACCCCAAAGTGCCATACTGCTCTCCTTGAATGCGTTGTCGGCGGCGCCTTGCGCCGTCGAACTTGAAATCTTGCCCTGTTTTTCTGCGAGCCTGTTATCTCACAGAAGCGGCCAGGGCGCAGCCGCTCTTGTCACACCCGATGAGGATGGCAAAGGGCCTCTCTGCCTGTAAAAGAGGGGGCCATGCCCCCTCGAATCAACGGGTGATAGCGCTTGCTTAGCCGTGGGTATGGTCGCCACCGATGGCTTGATGCTGCTCTTTCATGGCGCGGATCCGGCTCGCCAGAGTGTAGAGACGGATGAAACCTTCGGCATGGCTCTGGTCGTACACTTCGTCGGCACCGAAGGTGGCGAAGTCTTCGGAGTAGAGGCTGTTCGGCGACTTCTTCTGCACCGCGGTGACCTGACCCTTGTACATCTTCAGCACCACTTCACCGTCGAGCTCCTCGGCGATGGCGTTGGCGGAGGCGACAATGGCCTTGCACAGCGGGGTGAACCAGCGACCGTCATACACCAGGTGGGAGAACTCGGCGCCGAGTTTTTCCCGCCAGGCGCGGGTCGGTCTGTCCAGTACCAGCTCTTCCACGGCGCGCAGTGCGGCAACCATCACGGTACCACCCGGGGTCTCGTAGCAGCCACGGGACTTCATGCCCACCATCCGGTTCTCGGTGATGTCGATCCGGCCCACACCGTGCTTGCCGGCACGCTCGTTCAGGGTGGTCAGGATCTGGTGCGGGCTGAGCGGCTGGTCGTCAACGGCGACCACTTCGCCCTTGGCCACGGTCAGCTTGACGTATTCCGGCTCGTTCGGGGCATCCTCTGCAGAGACGGTCCACTGCCAGACGGCTTCGGACGGCTCGTTCCAGGTGCTCTCCAACTCGCCACCCTCGGTGGAGATGTGCCAGGCGTTGGCGTCGCGGCTGTAGATCTTCTTCAGGGTCGCCTTGCAGGGGATGTTGCGGGCTTCCAGATAGGCCAGCAGATCTTCCCGGGAACGCATGTCCCACAACCGCCAGGGGGCGATCACTTTCAGCTGGGGCGCCAGAGCAGCCACCGCCCCTTCGAACCGAACCTGGTCGTTGCCCTTGCCGGTGCAACCGTGGGAGATGGCATCAGCCCCTTCTGCCAGGGCAGCCTCGACCATCGCCTTGGCGATCACCGGACGGGCCATGGAGGTGCCCAGCAGGTAGGTGCCTTCATAGACGGCGCCGGTCTTCAGGGTCGGGTAGACATACTCTTTGACGAACTCTTCCCGCAGATCCTTGACGATGCACTTGACCGCGCCGGAGGCGATGGCCTTCTGCTCGATCCCTTCCAGATCGTCACGCTCCTGGCCCACGTCGGCAACGAAGGCGATGATTTCAGCGTCATAGTGCTCCTTCAGCCAGGGAATGATGGCCGAGGTATCCAGTCCGCCCGAGTAAGCCAGTACGATCTTGTTGATTCCGCTCATTTACTTCTCTCCGTGATGATTCGATAAAAAGGGGTGATTCCGGGTCGGTTGCCGGATTACTTCTGGCCCTGTCCGAACAGGGTCAGCAGCACGGCGTTCTGGATATGCATCCGGTTTTCTGCCTCATCCATGATGAGGGAGGCTGGGCCGTCCATGACCTCCGAGGTGATCTCCAGCTCCCGGTGGGCCGGCTGGCAGTGCAGCACGTGCTGGATGCCGGTCCGATCGAGCAGGGCCTGGTTGATCTGATAAGGCATGAAGATATCTTTTACCTGCTCCATTGGTGTGTTGTCACCCATGGAAACCCAGGTATCGGTATAAACCACGTCAAAGCCTTCGATATCCGCGACATCATCGCTGATATGTATGGTCGCGCCAGATTGAGCTGCCAGCCCCTGGGCTTGCAGGAAGATCTGGGTATCCGGGCCATGGCCTTTCGGGCAGACCAGGGTCACATCGGTACCGAGGGTCGCCCCCAGCAGCAGCAGGGAGTGGCTCACGTTGTTGCCATCGCCGAGATAGGCCAGCTTCACCTTGGACAGGTCGCTGTAGTGCTCGCTGATGGTCATGAAATCCGCCAGCCCCTGGCAGGGGTGGTAGAGGTTGCACAGGCTGTTGACCACAGGCACCGAGCCGAACTCGGCCAGCTCGACCAGAGTCTGGTGATCGAACACCCGGGCGACGATGGCGTCACACCAGCGGGACAGGTTGCTGGCGAAATCCTTCACCGACTCCCGCTTGCCGAGCGCCCCGTTCTGCTGATCCAGATAGACGCTGTGACCACCCAGTTTGGCGATGCCGATGTCGAAGGTGACCCGGGTGCGCAGGGAGGGCTTCTCGAACAGGGTGACCACGCTCTTGCCCGCCAGGGCCTGGCTGTATTTCTTCGGATCGGCCTTGACCGCCTTGCCAAGCGCCAGCAGCGCCTCGATCTGGGCCTTGCTTAAATCACTGTCTTTCAGAAGATGTTGCATCGGATTGTCCTTTCCCGGTGGAGATCAGAGGGTGACCTGGGTGCCAACAGCGCCGCCAGCCAGCAGCTTGAGCAGCTGATCCGGGTAGCGCCAGCTGGCGACACAGACCGGCTTGCCCAGGGTCTCTGCGGCGTGCAGGGCGGCTTTCACCTTGACGGCCATGCCGTCCGTGATAACGCCCTTCTCCATCAGGTCCAGCGCGCTCTGCTTGTCCAGTTGCGGCACCAGCTTGCCCTTGCCATCCAGAATGCCGCTCACATCCGACAGCATTACCAGATCGGCGCCCAGCGCTTCGGCGATGGCGGTGGCCGCCTGATCCGCATTGACGTTCATCATCTGTCCGTCGGCGGTGATGCCGATGGAGCTCACCACCGGCAGGAAGCCCTGCCCCAGGATGCCGGCCACCAGCGCCGGGTTGCCCGGTTTGCAGTCACCGACCGCACCGAGATCCGGATCGAGCTGGGTCACCTGGCACAGACCGCCGTCGGCGAGGCACAGACCCACAGCAGGAATGCCGGTGGAGATGGCCTTGGCCATCATCATCTTGTTGGCGGTCCCGGCCAGGGCACCGGCAATCACGGGGATCTGCTCGAACGGGGTCACCCGCAGGCCGTTCTTCTTGGTGGAGGTCATGCCCAGCCCCTTGAGCAGGTCGTCCACCAGGCAGCCACCACCGTGCACCAGCACCAGAGGACGGTGCTGATCATCCAGGAAGGTCTTCAGGGTGGCGAACAGGGCGGTCAGGGCCTCGTCGTTCTCGATCAGGGCACCACCCAACTTGATTACCAGCGTCTGCTTGTCCATCTTCTCGATCCTTTCTTAAAGCGTTAAATCAGGCCGGTGGCCGGTTCAAAACCAAACTTGATATTTATGCACTGCATGGCTTGCGAGGCGGCCCCCTTGAGCAGGTTGTCGATGGCAGAAACCACCACCAGCATGTTGCCCTGCTGCTGCCAGGCGATGTCGCAGTAGGGCGTGCTCGCCACGCCGCGGATGGAGGGCATCTGGCCGGTGAGGCGTACCAGGGGCTTGCCTTCGTAGGCCTTGAGGTAGGCCTGATCCACCTGGGTCGGCGTCACCCCTTCTGCCAGTTGCACATAGATGGTGGCCAGGATGCCCCGCACATAGTTGCCGAGGTGGGGCTGGAACAGCACCTCCTTGCCGAGGTGGTGGCTGATCTCCGGCTGGTGCCTGTGATTGAAGGTGCCGTAGGGATTGAGGCTCACTTCGCAGAAACTGGTGTTGATGGCGGCCTTGCGACCGGCCCCGGAGACGCCGGAAACCGCATTGATGATGGGCTGCCATCCCTGGGCAATCAGCCCGGCCTGTTGCAGCGGCTTGAGAGCGCACAGGGAGGCGGTCGGGTAGCATCCCGGCACGGCAATCAGCTGAGCGGCCTTGACGGCATCGGCATTCCACTCGGCCAGACCGTAGGCGGCCTGCTCCAGCCACTGCTCATTCTCGTGGGTGAAGCCGTAGAAGGAGGAGTAGAACTGCTGATCGTTGACCCGGAAGGCACCGGAGAGATCGAACACCGGCAACCCCTTGGCCAGGAACTTGGGCGCGAGTTCTGCACTCACCTCGTGAGCAGTGGCCAGCACCACCAGATCGGCCTGGGTCAGGATCCGGGTCATGCCGTCTTCGTCCAGGGGCAGCAGCGGCTGATCCAGCTTGCCCACCCACTGGGGATGCAGGGAAGAGAAGCGCTTGTGGGCGTCCTGGCTGCCGGCGGAAACATAGAGGCCGAACAGCTCGAGTTGTGGATGGTTCTGGACCAGAGCGGCCAGTTCGGCCCCCGCGTAGCCACTGGCACCGACGATAACGGTCTTAAGCATGTTTGAGTATTCCAAGTCTGGGTTCGAAATTCACAGCATGGTGCTGCGGTGCAAGGGGTCGGCTATCGCCCCTTTAATGCAACGAGTGCGGAGGGGCAATTCAGGCGGATATGCGTCGTCGGTTACAGATCAGGTGACAGAACATTAACTTTCCCTTACAACTAGAGGCCTTGTCGATGAGCACTCGAATAGAATATTCATGCACTCACTTTGCATTTGTATTTTCTAACAGAAACACTCCGGGGACGCAAGGAGGAGCTGATGGCCAAACTGGATTTTTTTTCACTTTATAAGAATATTATTGCGATTCCCTCTATCAGCAGCACGGATACTCGCTGGGATCAGAGCAATGAGGCGGTAATCCGGCTGCTGGCCGACTGGTTCGGCCAGCTTGGATTCCAGTGCGAGGTGACGGCCCTGCCGGATCTGCCGGGCAAGTTCAACCTGGTGGCAACCTATGGTCAGGGAGAAGGGGGGCTGCTGCTCGCAGGTCACACGGATACGGTTCCCTTCGATGAAGGAGCCTGGACCAAAGACCCCTTCAAGGTGACCGAAGAGGGCAACCGCCTGTACGGGCTCGGCACCATCGACATGAAGGGCTTCTTCGCCTTTATCGTGGAAGCGCTCAAGGAGGTCGACCTCAAGACCCTGAGCAAACCGCTGCGCATTCTTGCCACCGCCGATGAAGAGACCACCATGGCCGGGGCCCGCGCTATCGCCGCCGCAGCCGAACTCAAACCCGACTACGCGGTGATCGGCGAACCCACCGGGCTGGTGCCCGTGGTGGCCCACAAAGGCCACATGTCGGAAGCCATTCGCATCACAGGCCGAAGCGGCCACAGTTCGGATCCCGCCAACGGCGTCAATGCCATGGAGATCATGCACAAGGCCATGGGTCAGGTGCTCAAGCTGCAGCGGGATCTGAAGGAGAAGTACGCGGATCACCGCTTCGCCGTGCCCCAGCCCACCCTGAACCTCGGCTACATCCAGGGGGGCGACAGCCCAAACCGCATCTGCGGCTGCTGCGAGCTGCACATCGACATGCGCCCCACCCCGCAGGTGGGCCCCGACGAGCTGATGGGCATGTTGAAAGAGGCGCTCTCCCCCATCGAGATCCACCAGCCCGGCTGCCTGCACCTGCAGCACCTGCACGAACCCATTCCGGCCTATGCCTGCCAGGATGACTCCGAGCTGGTGCGGGAGGCGGAAAAGGCGAGCGGCCGGGCCGCCGAGTCCGTGAACTATTGCACCGAAGCCCCCTTTATCCAGCAGCTGGGTTGCGAGACCATAGTGATGGGCCCAGGCCATATCACCCAGGCCCACCAGCCCGATGAATACCTGGATCTGTCGTTCGTCAAACCGACCACGGCGGTGCTGCAGCACCTGCTCCGGCGCTTCTGCGTCTAGCCAAACAGGGATGTAAGTAAGTTACATGACAGGCGCCTTGGGACAGGTGAGGAAAATACATGTTCTGAATCGGCTTGTTATTTGACCTTGCGCAGACAATCTGGGTAGATTGTCCCCCTAAGATGACGGAGCATATGTTGTAATCGCACAACAATAAGTGAGGTCGCCTCCCGCCTGGAAGGTCAGGAGGCACCAACAAAATAAGGATGTGGAATGAACGAAAAGTACGCCGCACTACGGGCCAACGTAGGCATGTTGGGCCAACTGCTGGGTAAATCCATCAAGGATCATCAGGGGCAGGCCTTCCTCGACAAGATTGAGACCATTCGCCAACTGGCCAAGTCTTCCCGCAAGGGGAACGAGGCTGACAGAGAGCGCCTGCTCGACACCCTGCGTACCCTCTCCGATGACGAACTGCTGCCCGTGGCCCGTGCCTTCAGCCAGTTCCTCAACCTGGCGAACGTGGCGGAGCAGTTCCACACCATCTCCCGTCGCTGCGAAGAGCAGGTCTGCACCCCGGACCCGCTGGAGCAGATGTTCGACAAGCTGAAAGCCTCCAACCTGTCCCAGGAGGCCATCATCCAGGCCGTGCGCGAGCTGGACATCGATCTGGTGCTGACCGCTCACCCCACCGAGGTGACCCGTCGTACCCTGATCCACAAGCACGTGCAGCTCAACGACTGCCTCGAGGCCCTGGAACTCTCCGATCTGCTGCCCCGCGAGCGGGACAAGATCCAGAGTCGCATCGAGCAACTGGTCAACCAGGCCTGGCACACCAACGAGATCCGCGAACAGCGCCCGACCCCGGTGGACGAAGCCAAGTGGGGCTTCGCCGTGGTGGAAAACAGCCTGTGGCCGGCCATCCCCGAATTCATGCGCAATCTGGACGAGCGCCTGCAACACCATCTGGGTGTGCGGCTGCCGCTGGACGCCGCGCCGGTCAAGTTCACCTCCTGGATGGGCGGTGACCGCGACGGCAACCCCTTCGTCACCGCCAAGGTGACCGCCGAAGTGCTGGAGCTGGGCCGCTGGATGGCGGTGAGCCTGTTCTACAAGGACATCAAGGAGCTCACCTCCGAGCTCTCCATGGCCGATTGCACTGACGCCGTGCGTGCCCGGGTCGGTGATAACCCGGAACCCTATCGCGCCCTGGTACGCGAGCTGCGCGAGCAACTGCGCGAGACCCAGGAGTACCTGACCGCCAAGGTACAGGGCCAGGCGAGCGAGAGCCGGGATCTGGTCAAGAGCACCGCCCAGCTGCGCGAGCCCCTGGAGCTCTGCTACCACTCCCTGCACGCCTGCGGCATGGGCAACATCGCCGACGGCATGCTGCTGGACGTGCTGCGCAAGCTGGCCTGCTTCGGCATCCACCTGGTCAAGCTGGACATCCGTCAGGATGGCGAGCGTCACGGCCAGGTCTTCTCCGAGCTGACCCGCTACCTGGGTGTGGGCGACTACGCCGAGTGGAGCGAAGAGGACAAGCAGGCCTTCCTGCTGCGCGAGCTGAACTCCCGCCGCCCCCTCATCCCGAGCGACTGGGATCCCAGTGCCGAGACCCGCGAGACCATCGACACCTGTCGCGTCATCGCCCAGCACGACCCCGATGCGTTCGGCATCTACATCATCTCCATGGCCGGTGCCCCGTCCGATGTCTTGGCGGTCCAGCTGTTGCTGAAGGAAGCTGGCTGCAAGTTCCGCATGCCGGTTGCCCCGCTGTTCGAGACCCAGGAAGACCTGATGGCGGGTACCGCCGTGATGGAACGCCTGCTGTCGGTGGACTGGTATCGCGGTTACATCCAGGGCCGTCAGTACGTGATGATCGGCTACTCCGACTCCGCCAAGGATGCGGGCATGATGGCCGCAGGCTGGGCCCAGTACGCCGCCATGGAATCCTTGGTGGCGCTGGCTGAAGCCAACAACATCCGCCTCACCCTGTTCCATGGCCGCGGCGGTACCGTCGGCCGTGGCGGCGCCCCCGCCCATCAGGCGATCCTGTCGCAACCCCCGGGATCCCTGCGCGGCGGCCTGCGGGTAACCGAACAGGGGGAGATGATCCGCTTCAAGTTCGGCTTGCCGAAGGTGGCCATCCAGAGCCTGAACCTCTACACCAGCGCCGTGCTGGAGGGGAACCTGCTGCCGCCGCCCAAGCCGAAAGAGAGCTGGCGCGCCGTGATGGAGCAGCTGGCGTCTGTCTCCTGCGATCACTACCGCAGTATCGTGCGCGGTCACCCGGACTTCGTACCTTACTTCCGTGCTGCCACCCCGGAGATGGAGCTCGGCAAGCTGCCGCTCGGTTCCCGCCCCGCCAAGCGCAAGCCCAACGGCGGTGTCGAGAGCCTGCGCGCCATCCCCTGGATCTTCGCATGGACCCAGAACCGGCTGATGCTGCCGGCCTGGCTCGGCGCCCACAAGGGATTGCAACAGGCCATCGACGACGGCCAGAAGAGCGTGCTGGACGAGATGAGCCGCCAGTGGCCCTTCTTCCGCACCCGTCTCGAGATGCTGGAGATGGTGTTCCTCAAGGCCGACCTCTGGCTGGCGGAATACTATGACACCCGCCTGGTGCCGGAGAACCTGTGGGCACTCGGCAAGCAGCTGCGTCAGGAGCTTGCCGACTCCATCGAAGTGGTGCTGAAACTGCGCCCGCAGGGCGACCTGCTGGACGATCAGCCCTGGATCAAGGAGTCCATCAAGCTGCGCAACCCCTACACAGACCCGCTCAACGTGCTGCAGGCCGAGCTGCTCAATCGCTCCCGCAACCACCCGGAGACCCTGCACCCCGAGCTGGATCAGGCGCTGATGGTCACCATCGCCGGCATCGCCGCCGGCATGCGCAACACCGGTTGATCCCGGACCGTTGCAAACAAGGGCGCCCCGGCGCCCTTTTTCATCTCTGCCGGGCACGGGGATCCCGATATTGCCGCCAGCACAGCCCCCTCTAAGGGAAAAAAACATCCACAACAAACAGGGCGCCATGATGGCGCCCTGTTTTATTTCGCGATATGGCCTCTCATCAGGAGACCTGGTTGCGACCCCGACGTTTTGCCTCGTAAAGTCGCTGGTCCACGCATTGAAGCCAGTCATCCATGCGCCTGTAACTCATCTGATAGGGCGTGATCCCCACGCTGATGGTGACGGTGATCGCCTGGTGCTGGTACAGGAAGGTGTGCTGCTCCACCTGATGCCGGATGCGCTCCATGATGCTGTGTGCCTCCTCAAGGGTCGTGCCCCGCAGCAGCAAGATGAACTCCTCCCCGCCAAAGCGCGCCACCAGATCCTTGCTGCGCACCGCCTGCATCAGGAGCCCCGCCAGCGACGCCAGCACGGCATCTCCGGCAAGGTGTCCATATACATCATTGATTTGCTTGAAGAAGTCGATATCTATCAAGGCCAGGCAGCAGGCCTCCCCTTCGGCGGGATGGTGCTGGACGTGATCCAGCAGCACGTTGGCCTGCTGGAAGAAGCTGCTGCGGTTGGGCAGCTTGGTCAAGAAATCGTGCTCGGCGTTGAAGCGCAGCACCCGCTCCATGCGGCTGCGCTCGTCCTCCAGGTTGCGGGCGTGGATAAGGGTGCCAAGGGCCGTGGTGAGGGGCTCGAGCAGGCTGACATGGGTCTCGTCAAAGCCACCCGGGCGGTTGGCCAGAGCGATCATGCCGATCGCCTCTCCCTTGTGGCGGATGGGAATGCCGAGGAAGCTCTCCAGGTGCGGATGACCACGGGGGGAGACACCGCGACTGGCTGGATGGCTCGGCAGATCGTTGCAGCACACCAGGGTATTGTGGGTCACCACGTGCCCAAACAGGTTGTCGAGCTTGCTGAAGATGAGCCCGCCCCGACTCTGGCGCTGCTGCTCATACCAGGCGTGGGTCGCCTCGTCCCAGGAGACATTGGAGATGGAGGGGACATAGAGACTGGGACGACCATCCTCGTACTGGATGATGCCGATGAAACCATAGGAGCTCTCGCTCACGCTCAGCAGGCGCTCGAAGACGGTATCGCAGGCGGAGCCGAGATTGCGATCGAGCAGAAAACTCTGGTGCGCGGCCACCACGATGTCAAACAGCTGGCTCTGCTGCTCGACCCGCTGCTTGGCCATCACAGCCGAGGTAATGTCGTGCGCCAGCTTGACCACCCCCAGCAGGGTGCCGGCCTCGTCGCTCACGGGCATGTAGGTGGCATGGAGCCAGAGGGGGCTGCCACCTTGCCTGACCCGGCGAAACTCCCCCGACTGGATCTCGCCACCCAATACCTTCTGCCAGAAGAGATCATGCTCCGCCTGCAGATCCGGCGGCAACAGCATGAGATGGGACTGGCCCACCAGCGCTTCGGGGGGATAGCCCAGCATGTCGCAAAACAGGGGGTTGACCGACACCATGCGACCATCGAGATCGAACTCGACCATGCCATAGGCCCGATCAAGGGCGGTCAGCCTGGCAAGGGTCTCATATCGATCCATCGCGTCGATATCGCGAGCGCAAAGTGCTGTGGTATTCATGCCTACGATTCCTTTCGATCGCCGGCGCATTGCATTGGAATGCGGGGACAAGTGCCCAAATCATAGGATCCGGCACCCGGTTACGCTAACACAGGCCCCGATTGGGTGTGAAGACTGGTTCTTGCCACATCCGGCTCCCGGGCGCAGACTGTCTGGCCTTGCCACGGTTCGAGGAGACCCCATGACACCCGCCATCAACTTGCTGAAAAAGCTCAAGATCCCCCACAGGCTCTACCCCTACGAGTGCGAAGCCCACGACGACTTCGGCAAACATGCCGCTACCCAGCTGGGCCTGCCCGAGGCGCAGGTGTTCAAGACCCTGCTCGCCCATCACGACAAGCAGGCGGTGGTGGCCATCGTACCCTCCTCGGGCATGTGCAGCCTCAAGCAGCTCGCCAAGGCCACCGGACTCAAGAAGGTGGAGATGATGAAGCCGGCGGAAGCCGAAAAGCTGACCGGCTACAAGGTGGGCGGCATCAGCCCCCTGGCCCAGAAGAAGCTGCTGCCCACCGTGCTGGACGACTCCGCCATGGCCTTCGACGAGATCCTGGTGAGCGGTGGCAAGCGGGGGCTCTCGGTCGGCGTGGCCCCCGGGGACATGGTCCGGCTGATGAACTGGATTGCGGCCCCCATCGGCGATCACCACGACTGAACAAACAAAAGAGGCGCCATGACTGGCGCCTCTTGCGTCTGGATGTCGGATCTGGCGCTTTGTGTGCGAAGCGCCCAAGGAACCCGACCGGAAACCACCCCGTCCCGGCGGGTGATCTGTCGCCCTCAACACGCCCCAGAGCGGCAGGCGGCGGTCAGTTCGGAGAGTCGGCGACGCTGACGCCCGGCATGGTCGAAGTTGCCGTCCTCCAGCCAGCGCTCGAAGCACCCTTTCAGGGCGGGCCACTCGCTGTCGATGACGGAGAACCAGGCCGTATCCCGGTTGTGTCCCTTGTCCACCCGCGCCTGACGGAAGGTCCCCTCATAGTGAAAGCCCAGGCGCAGGGCCGCCTGGCGCGAAGGCAGGTTCAGGGCATTGCACTTCCACTCGTAGCGCCGGTATCCCAGGGCAAAGGCATTGGCCATCATCAACACCATGGCCGCCGTCGCCAGCCGTGACTGCTGCATGGCGGGGGAGAAGTGCAGCCAGCCCACCTCGATGCTGCCCGCCAGGGGATCGATGCGCAGGTAGCTCGCCAGCCCCAGCGCCCGTCCGCTCCCCTCGTCGATGATACCGTAGAACTGGGGATCCCGCTTGGTGACAACCTCCCGCATCCAGACCCCCATGGCGGCCTCGTCCGCGAAAGGGCCGCTGGTCAGGTAAGTCCACATGGCCCCGCTGTCGACACTGAATGCCTGCCACAGATCCCCCAGGTGGCGCTCGGGATCAAGGGGCTCGAGACGACAGCCCCAGCCATGCAGTGCACGGTGGGGAGGGAACTCGGCGCCGCGCCATTCTGGCAGCGCACGCCCCAGAGGCTGCCCAAAGTCGTTGAAAAGGGCGGCGCCGGACAGAGAGGCGTCGCCCCCCTCATTGCAACGTTCAACAGGCACAGGCAATTCCCCCTTCCAGCAGCACTCCGGGCTCACTGCCCGTGGCGACGGCGAAACCGTCCTGACGCCACCAGTGCAGACCCCCTATCAATTCCTTGACCTCAAACCCGAGGGACGCCAGCTTGTAGGCCCCTTGGGTCGAACCGTTGCAGCCGATGCCGTCGCAATAGCAGACATACACCAGGTTCCGGTCCAGTACCGCCGTGGTCGACGCCGTCATGGTCCTGTGGGGGAAGGAGATGGCGCCGGGAATGTGCCCCTCGGCATAGTGTGCGGGGGAGCGGGTATCGATGACCACGATGCCCGCTACCCCGGCCAGCAGATCGGCGGCCAGATCCGCCGGATCGGTACGAAACTTCAGTTGGGCCTCGAAAAAGGCGCTGGCTTCGGCGGCCCCTGCCACCCCTGTGCTCAATACATGACTCATCCTGAACGCTCCTGATGACTAGATGACGATCTCTGTGGTGACGACGGTGTTGACCGAGTTGGCGATGAAGCACTCCTCATGAGCCTGGTGGTGCAACTGCTCCAGATCCGCCAGGGCGGGCTCCTGCTCTCCCCCGAAGATCACCCTGGGACGCAGGGTGACCCGGGTCATGGCGAGGCGACCTTGTCCGTTTTTCGCCATGATGCCGACCGCTTCGTCCCGGTAGCTCTCTACCCGATAGCCCGCCTTCGTCGCCAGCCAGAGGAAGATGAGCATGTGGCAACTGGACAGGGCCGCCACAAACGCCTCTTCCGGGTCTACATGTTCCGCCACCGAGTAAGGCAGCGGCACCACATGGGGAGAGGAGGAGGCCGGCACCCTGCCCCCGCCATCAAACGCCCACTCATGGGCCCGGCTGTAACGCTGATCGACGAAGGGCTCGTGCTCCCCCCGCTGCCAACTGATGGTGGCACTGTATTCCGACATGCAGACTCCTTGTGTTGCCAATCCGTGCCGCCCGCTGGCGCCACCCTGTGACCATCAATGTAGCGACAAAATGGCCTTGCCACGCCGACCAATTTTGCCAATATGGGCAGACCAATTTCATCGAGCCGCCACCATGACCATCCACCCCACCCGCTCTGCCCGTCGGTCGCCAGCCCCACAGCCGCGCCATGCCCTGCGGGCAGGATCCCTGCCTCGAAAGGGGCGCAACCCCCGCGCCAACGGGATCACACCATGACCGTTCTGCCAACGCTCTTCGCCAGCCAGCAGCAAGGGGATCTGCCCCTGCACGAACAACTGGTGCGTACCCTGCGCGAGGCCATCCTGGCGTTCCACCTGCCCCTGCACAGCCGCCTGCCCGCCAGCCGCCTCCTGGCCCGGGATCTCGGTATCTCCCGCAGCACGGTGGAACTGGCCTATGGCCGGCTCGAGGCGGAGGGGTATCTGGTGCGCAAGGTGGGCGCCGGCAGCTTTGTCGCCCTGGCGGCGGTGCGCCCCGCGCCGCGCCCGCCCCAGTCAGCGCCGCCATCAGCAGCTATCTGGTGCAGTCCCGCGGCGTGGTGTGCGAGCCGGATCAGATCCTGATCCTCACCAGCTCCCAGCAGGGGATCCTGCTGGCGACCCAGTTGCTCATCGATGCCGGTGACACCGTCTGGGTGGAAGACCCCGGTTATCCCGGGGCTCGCACCGCCATGGAGAGCGCCGGTGCCCGGGTGCATCCGGTGCCGGTGGATGAAGAGGGGCTCAACCCTCATGGGGATCATCCTGCGCCGCGCCTCATCTATTGCACCCCGGCACACCAGTACCCCCTTGGCGTCCCCATGAGCCTGCCCCGCCGCATGGCGCTGCTGGCCGAGGCAGAGCGTCACGGCGCCTGGATCCTGGAGGACGATTACGACGGGGAGTACCAGTATGATCAGCGTCCCCTGCCCGCCCTGCAGGGGCTCGACGGCCAGGGGCGGGTGATCTATGTGGGCACCTTCAGCAAGGTGCTGTTCGGCTCGCTGCGCCTCGCCTACCTGGTGCTGCCCAGGCCGCTGATGGACTCCTTCTGCCGCGCCCGGGCCGCCGTCGACGGCCACAGCAACCAGTTGCAGCAAGCGGTCACGGCAGACTTCATCCGGGGCGGGCACTTCGCCACCCACCTGCGCCAGAGCCGCCTCCTCTACCAGAGCAGACGGGATCTGCTGCTGGCGGAACTGGCCGAGCACTGCCCGGGGCTCACCCCCATCCACAGCGGCGCCGGCCTGCAGTGCGCCGTGCTGCTGCCCCCCGGTGGCGAGGCGCGCTGGACCGATGCCGCCAACGCCTGCGGGCTGGGGCTGCGTCATCTGGGCCAGTTCTACCTGGGCCCGCCGACGCTGGAGGGGTGGCTGCTCGGCTTTGGCTGCCTCGACAACCAGACGCTGCGCCAACTCTGTCGTCGCCTGGGTCTCTTGATGAAATCCGCATGCCCCCCTTCTCAAGAGGTCAGATCTGCCAGAGCCTGATAGCGCTGTGTCGACGGGAATGGCCCGTCTATACTGGGCACAATCCCGTTGCCGAACCCGGTCAAGATGCATCGAATCCTGCTCCTTTTGCTCGCCCTCTCCCTCCCGTCCCTCACGATGGCGGCCACCCGCTTCACCCTGATCACCGGGGAAACCCAACAGGATGTCCGCATGAATTATTACCGGGCGGCGATGCAGCTGGCGCTGGAGAAAACACGGCCCGATTACGGCGACTATGAACTGCTCGACGCCATCAGGATGAACAAGGCGAGGATGCGGCTCGAAGTGCAAACGCCGGGCAAGAATGCCCTCTTCATCGTCGACAGCTGGCCCCAGGAGATCCCTCAACCCGGTGTCAGCCTGGTCCCCTTCCCCATCGATCTGGGCGTGCTCGGCTACCGGGTCTGTTTTGTCGGCAGTGCCCAGGCCCTGGCCGGGGTTCACACCCTGTCCCAGTTGCAGCAGTTCACGCAAGGGGTGGGCACAGGCTGGCGGGATGCCGACATCCTTCGCTACAACGGCTTCAGGGTGCAGGAGGTGGATAACTATGAGTCACTGTTTCGCCTGGTGGCCCGTGGCCGGATCGATCCCTTCTGCCGTGGTGCCAACGAGATATTGAGCGAGTGGAAAAACCACAGACCCGGCCTGCCGGGGCTGACCGTGGATAGCCATGTCGCCCTCTTCTATCCGCTCATCCACTCCCTCTATAGCCACGCCACCTACAGCAAGGAGCGCGAGCGCCTTTTGCGCGGCCTGCAACTGGCCTGGAAAGATGGCTCCCTGCAGCGCCTCTGGCGCCAACATTTCCAGCCTTCCCTGGTCTTTGCCCGGCTCGATTCACGCCAGATCTTCCGGCTGACCAACCCGCAGTTGCCCGACGAGAGCACCGACTACCGCTCCTATCTCTATGACCCGATGAGGGATGACTTTGGCATCGCTCCCTGACTGGCTCGCCGGTTCTCCCCTGTCAGGCAGGCTCCCCTTGCGCACTTTCTGTCTGGCGCTGCTGCTCTGGTTGCTGCCGACCTGCGTCATGGCCGCCCCCGGCAGCATTCGTGCCTGCATGGAGAACAGCGATTCGCCTCCCTGGTTGCTGATGTCCGGCGAGGGGATAGTGCAGTTCCACCTCAAGGAGGTGGCAAACCGGATCGGGCATCCCATCATTCTCACCCCCCTTCCCTGGAAACGCTGCCTCTCCCTCGTCAGCCAGGGCCAGCTCGATGCCGCCGTCAAGCTGAGCTACAGCGAAGAGCGTGCTCGCACCATAGGGGTCTATCCCATGCGACACGGAGCACCTGATCCCGCCAAGCGCCTGCTCACCGAGAGCTACAGCCTCTACCAGCCAAAAGGCGGACAGGTTCGCTGGGATGGCCGGCAGCTCGTCGCCCCTGGCGTCATTGCGGCGCAGTCCGGTTTCTCCATCGTCGCCCAACTGCGGGAGAGCGGTGTCAGGGTGGATGACTCCAGCAGGGAACCACTGATCCTGCTCAAGAAGGTCGCGATGCAGCGCGCCGTTGCCGCCGCCCTGCAAACCGGGGTCGCAGAACGGACCCTGGCCGCCCACCCGCAGTTGCAGGCCACACTCGAGCGGATCACCCCTCCCCTGGTCGAAAAACCCTACTACCTCATCTTCTCCCACCCCTTCCATCAGGCCCACCCCGATCTCAGCCAACAGGTGTGGGACGAGATTGAGGAGGTGCGACACTCCGCAGCCTATGCCCGCTTCGTCACAGGCATGGCGTCACCGGGGACCCCCTAACCCCAGACCCGCTCCTCAGCCCTGCTCGCGGCACAGGGCAAGCCAGGCCTCGGCGGTGCGGGAGAGGTAGCGATCCCCTGGCCAGATCACCCCGAGTCGCCAGCTCAGCGCCGGGGCCAGAGGGCGCAACACCAGCCCGTCCGGCGTCAGCCGCCGGCAGATGGGCTCCGGCAGGAAGGCGACCCCCATGCCGCTTCGCACCATGGCGGTGAGAAAGTCCCACTGGCTGCTGCGGGCCGCCACCTGGGGCACGAACCCGGCTTGCTCGCAGGCCTGCTCCAGCCGCTCGCTCAGGGTGAAGGCCTGGGTATAGAGCAGGAAGGGTTCGTCCCGCAGAGCCTCCAGCCGGATCTCGCCCCCCTCTCGCCAGCGGGGCAGGTCCGGTAGCACCACCCGGATGGGGTAACTGTCCAGATCCAGGGCGCAGAGGGCCCCCTCTTCCCTGGTCGGCAGCATGGTGATGGCGAGATCCAGCTCCCCCGCCAGCACCGCCTGCTCGATGCGCCGCCCGCCATATTCGACGATGGAGAGCTCCACACCGGGGTAGCGGCTGCGATAGGTACGGATGAGATCCGCATAGACATGACCCACCATGGGCGGGATGCCGAGGGCAAGACGCCCGGATTGCAGGCTCTGCAGATCCGCCAGCTCCGCCTCCAGCTGCTGCATCTCCGCCAGGATGGTCTGGGCCCGATTGAACAGCACCTGGCCGCTGTCGGTCAGGGTGAAGCGGCGGCCGACCCGGCTCAGCAGGGGCTGGCCCAGCTCCTCTTCCATGTTGCGGATCATTTTGCTGATGGTGGGCTGGGTGACGAACAGCTTCTCGGAGGCGCGGGTGAAGCTCTGCTCCCGCACCAGCTCGACGAAGTAACGCAGGGCTCGAATATCCATGGTGCTCTCTTGACGGGGATGGCTGGCTAAATCATGCCTCTTTGGCATGATTTTGATAATTTAAATTCATTTTTTGCAGGTTTGGTCCCTCTCTATACTGTGAGCAGGTTCACAGAAAGACGCTTGCCATGAAAACCCTCTGCCTTCGCTGGTTGCAAACCCCCTTCCAAATCGCCCTGCTGGCGGCCATCTGGTTGCTGGCCGACATCGCAGTGCGCACCTTGCACCTGCCCCTGCCCGCCAACCTCACCGGCATGTTGCTGCTGCTGGTCTGCATCCTGCTCGGGGTGGTCAAGGCCCAGTGGTTCAGTGCCGGGGCCCGCTGGCTGCTGGCGGAGATGCTGCTCTTCTTCGTCCCTGCCGTAGTGGCCGTGGTCAACTATCAGGAGCTGCTGCTGCAGGAGGGGTGGCGCATCATGGTGGTCCTGATCGTCAGCACCGTGCTGGTGCTCGGCACCACGGCGCTGGTGGTGGACAGGGTCTATCGCCTCGAGCTGAAGCTGGCCCGCCGGAGTCGCCGCCATGTCTGACACCCTGCTCGGCCTGCTCTGCTTCGCCCTGACCCTGCTCTTCTACTACGCCAGCAAGTGGCTCTATGGCAAAAAGCGCATCCTGCCCCTGATGCCGCTGCTGCTGGCCCCCACCCTGCTGGTGGCCGTGGTGATGCTGTTCCACATTCCCTACCGGGACTACATGGCCGAATCCCACTGGCTGCTCTGGCTGCTGGGCCCTGCCACCGTCGCCTTCGCGGTGCCCGTCTACGAGAATCGCCAGCTGATGCGCCGCCACTGGCTCTCCCTCTCGGTCGGGGTCGTGGCGTCCGTGGTGATGGCGGTGGGCAGCACAGTGCTGCTGGCCCGCTGGCTCAACCTCTCCGAGCTGTTGCAACGCAGCATGGCCATGAGATCCATCACCACCCCCTTCGCGGTGGAGGCGACCCGTTCCGTGGGTGGCAACGCCGATCTCACCGCCCTGTTCGTGGTGCTGACCGGCGTCATCGGCATGGCGGTGGGAGAAAGCGTGCTCACCGTGCTCGCCATCCGCAGCCGCCTTGGCAAGGGCGCGGGCTTTGGTGCCTCGGCCCACGGGGCCGGGACAGCCAGGGCCTATCAGATGGGCAACGAGGAGGGGGTGGTCTCCAGCATGGTGATGATGATCGCCGGCATGGCCACCGTGCTGCTCGCCCCCCTCCTGGGCCGGCTGTTCTGGTAACTCCACTACCCGATAACAGAAGAGGCGCCCTGGGGCGCCTCTTCTCATTGCATCGTGTCACGCAGCCTCAGAGGCTGGCGCAGATCTGCCAGAGATCGTACTGGATGGCGGCGGCCGTCACTTCCCGGCCCGCTCCCGGCCCCTGGATCACCAGGGGGTTGGTGCGATAGCTGTCGCTCTCGATGGCGAACACGTTGTCGCAGGGCAAGAGGTTGGCAAACGGGTGATGGGGCTCCAGCGCCTCCAGCCCGACGCGGGCCTTGCCGTCGTGCTCGAAGCGGGCGACATAACGCAGCACCTTGCCGACCCGGCGCGCCCCCTCGAAGGCGGTCTGGATAGGGTCATCCAGCTCCTTGAGCCTGTCCATGAACTGATCCGCACTCACCTTGCGCAGGACCACCGGCACCAGGTTCTCCAGCTCGATGTCGGCGGAGTCGAGTTCGAAGCCCGCCTCCCGCGCCAGGATAAGCAGCTTGCGGCGCACATCCTGACCGGAGAGATCCTCCCGGGGATCCGGCTCGGTCAGGCCGTGTTGCCACGCCTCGTCCACCAGTTCGGAGAAGGGGCGAGTGCCATCATACTGCTGGAACAGCCAGGAGAGGGTGCCGGAGAAGATGCCGGAAACCCCCTGGATGCGGTCACCGCTCTGACGCAGCATCTGGATGCTGGACTGGATGGGCAGCCCGGCCCCCACGGTGGCGTTGTAGCGCCACTGCACCTGATGGTCGCGGCAGGTCTGCTTGATGCGCTGGTAAAACTCGCTGTCGGCGGCACCGGCAAACTTGTTGGCGGCGATGATGTGGATGCCGAGCTGGGCAAAGTCCGGGTAGTAGCGGCTCACCGTCTCGCTGGCGGTCATGTCGAGCGCGATCAGGGAGTCAAAACTGTGCTGCTCCAGCTGGGAGAGCAGCTCCGGCCAGATGAGCGGCTTGGGATTGAAGTTGTCCTGTACCTTGAGGGGATCCAGCCCCTCTTCGTCCAGCAGCCCGCCCTTGGAGTCGAAGACCCCGTAGAGGGTGAGCGCCAGATTGAGCTCATGCTCGAGGCGCGCCTTCTCGCGGGCGTAGAGCCCCAGCCAGTGACCACCGATATTGCCTTTGCCGAACACCACCAGCCCGACCCGGGTCGGGCGGCTGAACAGGGCACTGTGCAGAGCGATGAGCAGCGGCTCCAGCACGATCTGGCGCAGCACGGCCACCAGGCTCAGGCCGTCCTTGGCCACCTGCACGAACTCCAGAGGCTGATCCGCCAACAGCTGGTAGAAACGGTGGCACTGCTCGGCATTGTCGGTGACGCCGGCTCCCACCAGGGCGACCAGGCTGAACCCCTCCTTCTGGATGAGGCCGGTAAAGTTGCCCTGCAACTGGAAGTCACGGAGCACCTCGAAGGCCCCTTGTGCCACCTCCAGGGTGTAGGCCAGACGCAGGACCCGCCGATCCGGCTGGCGCTGCAGGGTGAGCGGATGGAGGCGATGGCGGGCCAGATGGGCCTCGATGGCCGCCACTGTCTGCTCAAAGTCCGTCTGCGGCAGCACCTTGAGCTCGATGAGGGCTATCTGATCCACCGAGGAGACGATGCGGGCACCGCCGGAGCGGGGCGCACGGCGCAGGATGTGGGTGCAGCCTTCGTCCGGATTGTAGCTGCAGCGCAGGGTGAGGCGCTGACGGCTGTCGGCCACCGGCTGCAGGGTACGCGAATGCAGCACCGAGGAGCCCAGGCGCGCCAGCTCGTTGGCCTCGGCCAGGCTCAGGCGCTCCAGCAGACGAGCCTCTTTCACCCGGCGCGGGTCGGCACTGTAGACCCCGGCCACGTCGCTCCAGATGGTGGTGGACTCGCCGTCCGCCAGCGCCGCCAGGAGGCTGGCACTGTAGTCGGAGCCGTTGCGCCCCAGCAGCAGGGAACGCCCCTCCATGTCGGCGGCAATGAAGCCGGTCACCACGATGCGACCGGCGTGCTCGGCCAGGCGGGCCTTGAGCAGCTCGCTGGAGAGGGCGGTATCCACCTTGATGAGGGCGCCGTCTTCTGCGCGCAGGAAGCTGCGAGCATCGAGCCAGGCGGCCGCCTCACCCCGGCTGGTGAGCAGGGCAGCCAGCAGGCGGGCGGACCACACCTCGCCAAAGGCGAGCAGGCCGTTGCGCTCGAAGCGGTCAAACTGCCCCTCCAGGGTCTTGGCGATCAGCTGCATGTCGCCCGTCAGTTGCTGGCTCAGATCGAGGTGAAGCTCCCCTTCCAGCAGGCCGTCGATCAGGCTTTGCTGATAGGCGTACAGGGCGGTGATGGCTTCGCCTGCGGCCTCATCCCCCGCTTCCGCCAGCTCCACCAGCTGGATCAGCCGGTTGGTGGTCTTGCCCGCGGCGGAGACCACCACCAGCTCGTTGCCCCCCACCTGTTGCTCGACGATGCTGGCGACCCGGCGATAACAGACCGGATCCGCCAGGCTGCTGCCGCCGAACTTGTGTACATGGCGCCGCTTGAAGACTGCCTCTGTTGCCACCACACACTCTCCTTGTTGTTGTTCCATTACTTCACCTGCTCTGCCTGTTGTGCCAACTGCGCCTGTTCAAACCCCTGGGCCAGATCGGCCACCAGATCCTCACCGTGTTCAATCCCCACCGACAGGCGCAGCAACTGGGCACTGATACCCGCCGCCTGCTGGGCCGCAGGGGTCATGGCCCTGTGGGTCATGCTGGCCGGGTGGGCCACCAGACTCTCCACCCCGCCGAGGGACTCCGCCACCGAGAAGAGGCGCAGTCCCGCGAGGAAGGCGCGCAGCCCCGTCTCGTTGCAATCGAGCTCAAAACTTAGCATGGCGCCAAAGCCGGACTGTTGACGGCGCGCAATGTCGTGGCCCGGATGGCTCGGCAGGCTGGGATGATAGATCCGCTTGACCAGCGGCTGCTGCTGCAAGAAGGCGAGGATGCGATCCGTGTTCTCCTGATGGGTGCGCAGGCGCGGGGCCAGGGTGCGCAGGCCCCGCAGGGTGAGGTAGGAGTCAAAGGCACCGGAAGTGAGCCCCAGGCAGTTGGCCCACCACACCAGGGAGTCGGCAAGAGCCTGATCCTTGGCGATCGCCACCCCCCCTACCACGTCGGAGTGGCCGTTGATGTACTTGGTGGTGGAGTGGACCACCACGTCGGCACCAAGGGCCAGGGGCTGTTGCAGCAAGGGGGAGAGGAAGGTGTTGTCCACCACCACCTGGGCCCCCACCTCGTGGGAGGCCTCGGCGATGGCGGCGATGTCCACCACCCGCAGCAGCGGATTGGAGGGGGTCTCCACCCACACCAGTGCGGGTTTCTGGGCCAGCGCGGCGGCCAGCGCCCCCTCGTCTCCCTGATCCACGAACTGCACCTGGTAGTGGCCCTTGGCCGCCAGATACTCGAACAGGCGCCAGGTACCGCCGTAGCAGTCGTGGGGGGCGATCAGCAGATCCCCCGCCTTGAGCAGAGCCGTGGTCACCAGGTGAACGGCCCCCATGCCGGTGCCGGTCACCACGGCGCCGGCCCCCCCTTCCAGGGCCGCCAGGGCATCCGCCAGATTGGTGCGGGTCGGGTTGCCGGAGCGGGCATAGTCGTATTGACGGGGCTCGCCAAAGTCGGCAAAGGTGTAGTTGCTGGAGAGGTAGATGGGGGGCACCACGGCACCGTGCTGCGTATCTGTCTCAATCCCGGTGCGTACCGCCAGGGTGGCCTTGTGGGTCATGTCACTCTCCTTGATGGGTTGCCGGAGCCGGTCCGCCTCGTGGGTCGTCCAGCCCCGCTCTCATTTTCGCTGGCCGGACTGCCGGCCCATGGTGCACCACACTACGCCACCTTAAAAAAGCCGTCAACACTTCTAGACGTCTAAATGGCTTTGCTGTTGGATTGCCATTGAATTCCTTAAGGGTTAAAATCCGCGCTCACGGCCAAACGACTACAGGTGGAACATGGGTACAGAGTGGAACGGCGACTACGTCAGCCCCTATGCAGAGCACGGTAAGAAGAGCGAACAGGTCAAGAAGATAACCGTCTCGATCCCGCTCAAGGTGCTGAAGGTGTTGACCGATGAGCGCACCCGTCGCCAGGTGAACAACCTGCGTCATGCGACCAACAGCGAGCTGCTCTGCGAAGCCTTCCTGCACGCCTTCACCGGCCAGCCGCTGCCCTGTGACGACGACCTGCGCAAGGATCACCCGGACAGCGTCCCCGCCGAGGCCCGCGCCATCATGGAAGCCCTTGGCAAAGAGATCGAAGACTTCGACGCCGAGTAATGCGGCTGCCCATGGCAAACGATGCATCCCTTTCAATGACGCGGCCCGGTGCCGCGTCATGCTTATCTGCCGCCTCCCCCTTCAGCCTGCGTCACTACCAGAGCGACATGCAGAGCCACAGTCATGACCACGCCCAGCTGGTGATCCCCCTCGTCGGCCCCCTCGAGATCGAGGTGCAGGGTCGGGGATGTCGCCTCGCCCCCGGTTTTGCCTGCATCATCGCCCCTGGCCTTCGCCACGCCTACGCCGCCGACCCGGCGCACGTGTTTCTGGTGCAGCAGAGCCACTGGCTGCCGGCCGCCCTGGGGGACCACCCCTTCGTCGAGCTGGATGAGGCCCAGCGCCACTACCTCGCCTTCCTGCACCGCATGGTGGCCGAGGGGCGCCACGTGGCCGGCATGGATCAGGTGTGGCTCGGGCTGCTGACCGAGGGACGCGGCATGGGCCCCGCCGTCGCTCCCCGCATAGCCCCTCGTATCGCCAAGGTGCAGCGTCATATGGAAGCCCACCTCGCAGACCCCCTCACCAACGAGGAACTCGCCGCCATCGCCTGCCTCGGCCTGAGCCAGTTCAAACACGCCTTTCGCCAGCAGGTGGGCACGAGCGTCTCCCACTACCTCAGGATGCGGCGTATGGCGCTGGCCCGCACCCTGCTCGCTCGCACCCGGCTGCCCGTCGGCGAAGTGGCCAGCCGCTGCGGCTATCAGAACCAGGGAGCCTTTGCCGAGCGCTTCCTGGCCGAAACCGGACTGACCCCTTCCCTCTGGCGCCGGCAAAACGGCTGCCTGCCGTAATCGGTCGGCTCTTTGCCGAAGACAATCCCCGGGCACTCGAGGCATGCTGAGGCTCATGCAAGGTATGGGCAACGAGGAGCCAAGATGCAGACCATAAGCTGGCAGGATTTCGAGATGGTGGAGCTCAGGGTGGGCACCCTGGTGCGGGTCGAGCCCTTCCCCGAGGCGCGCCGCCCCGCCTACAAGGTGTGGGCGGATTTCGGCCCCGAGCTCGGGGTGCGCAAGAGCAGCGCCCAGATCACCGACCTCTATCGACCGGAGGATCTGGTGGGCCGCCAGATCGTCGCCGTGGTGAACTTTCCCCCCAAGCAGATAGGCCCCATCCAGTCGCAATGCTGTTCACTTAAGAGAATTTGAGTTCCAGTCCACGTAGTATCAGGGCTAAAAAAATGAGGGAGGCATGATGCCTCCCTCTTTCTATTGCAAGCCACGCTGGATAAAGGCTGAAGGAACATCGACTGGAAACAGCCTTGCTCCCCCAACTCAAGTCGCATTTATGAATAATTAGTCAAAAATGTGCTTATCTGAACAGCATTGCCATCCAGTCGGAGTTTCTGCTGACCGGCTTCTATCGCCCGGATGGCGCCGTGCTGATCGTCATCCCCGAGCAGGCGGTGGAGAACGGCGCCAAGCTGGGGTGAGACGACGGCAAGGCAACCAGAGAGCAGAAGCAAGAGAGGCGACCCCCGGGGTCGCCTCTCTTGTTTGATGCTGACGGCCTGGCTTATTTCAGCAGGCTGAACAGCAGGGCCGAGACCGCCAGGGCACCGGTCAGCAGGATGAAACCGTTGACCCAACGGTGACGGAAGCGGGCCAGCGCCTCCACCTTGTAGATGGCCACCACCGGCATGATGAAGAGGATCATGGCGATGACGGGGCCGGAGAGGGTCTCCATCAACCCCAGAATGCCCGGGTTGATGATGGCGGCGCCCCAGATGGCGAAGAACATCAGGGCGATGCCGAGCTTGTCCGCCTTCGCCAGCGGCAGGCCGGTGGGCTTGGCGATCAGGCTTTTCAGGCTCTCGCGGGCACCGAGGAAGTGGCCGAGGAAGGAGGAGCTGATGGCGATGAAGGCGATGAGCGGCCCCAGGGTCACGATCACCGGGTTGTCGGTGATGTTGGCGAGATAGGAGAGCACGGAGACGTTCTGGGCCTTGGCCTCGGCCAACTGAGCCGGGGAGAGGCTCAGCACGCAGGAGAAGACGAAGAAGAGCACGAAGCCCACCAGCATGACGGTGGTGTTGCGCAGGATCAGGCCGCTCTTGGTTTCGGCCTGCTCCCCGTACTCCCGGCGCTGCACGTTGGCAAAGCCCGAGATGGCGGCGGCGTGGCTGAAGGCGAACACGGTGACCGGCAGCGCCAGCCAGACGGTGTTGAGGAAGCTGGTGCCTTCAAAGGCGGTCACTTCCGGCCACTGCCACTGGGGAATGAGGTAGCAGGAGAGGGCCAGCAGGATCGCCGCCAGCGGGTAGACCATGACGGCGAAGGCCCGCAGCATCGCCTTCTCGCCGGCCAGCATCACGGCGATCATGGCGAACACCAGCACACCGGAGAGCATCACCCGATCCGGGGAGGCCAGACCGAGCTGATTGACCATGAAGCTCTCCACCGTGTTGGTCAGCCCGACACCGTAGATGAGCAGGATCGGGAAGATGGAGAGGAAATAGAGCGCCGAGATGAGGCGCCCGGCCATCTTGCCGAAGTGCTCCTCGGCCACCTCGGTGAAGTCGGCCTGGGGGCGCGACGACGAGAGCACGAAACGCGCCAGCCCGCGGTGGGCCAGGAAGGTCATGGGACCGGCCAGCACGGCGACGATGATGAGGGGCCAGATCCCCCCCAGACCCAGGTTGATGGGCAGGAACAGAATGCCGGCGCCGACGGCGGTGCCGAACAGGCTGATGACCCAGTGGGTGTCGTGGCGACGCCAGCCGGTGCTGGCCATGGTGGAGGGGGAACCGGACAGCTCCCGCGAGACGTCTGCAGATAAACTCATCGATAAATCACTTTTACGTAGTATTAAAATCTAAAAACATTGTGCTCCTTTAGCATTTAATTCTCAAAAGTGGAGGCTGGCAGATCTCACTGGCAAAGCCCTGTTCCACCAGTGAGATTGGGAGGAAATCTCACCCCGAATTATTCAATTAATCCTGATACAAACCAAAAGTTAGGAATATAAAACCAAAATTAAAACCCACGCCGATTTTTTGTTTCGATGAAATGCATGTTTTCAGAATTAACTGAAAATTATGCCAGTGCAGACAGATTGGATGTGATGATCCACTGCCGTTATCGCCATCACTAGCGAATCTCCCTGAAATCCCCGTAACCAGCCAGTGGATCACACCAATGCAATCAGGCGACCCTGTGGTCGCCTGATTGCATTCTCTGCGAGCTGGTCGACCCGTCAGTGGGCCAGAATGCGACCCCAGGCGAGATCCGGGTCCCCCATCACGATGAAGTCCGGGTTCTCCAGCGACTCGGTCTCGTTGTAGCTCAGCGGTTGCAGCGCCAGGCTGAGGATGCGGCCCCCTGCCGCCTCCACGATGCATTGGGCGGCAGCGGTATCCCACTCCCCGGTGGGGCCCAGGCGCACGTAGCAATCCGCCACGCCTTCCGCCACCAGGCAGGACTTGAGGGAGCTGGAGCCGAGCGGGATCAGCTCGTAGTGGATGGCCGGGTTGAGACGACGGGTCAGGTTCTCCAGTTTCTGGCGGCGGCTGATGGCCACCACCAGGGAGTCAGGCTGATCGTGTTCATGATGGATGGCGCTGATGGGGCGGCTCTCGCCGTTCGCCTCCTTGAAGGCGCCGTGACCACGCACCGCCCAGTAGAGCAGATCGGATTCGGGGGCGTAGATGACCCCGAGCACCGGGACATTGTCCCGCACCAGGGCGATCAGGGTGGCGAAGTCGCCGCCACCGGCGATGAACTCGCCGGTGCCATCGAGGGGATCCACCAGCCAGTACTGGCGCCAGTTCGCACGCTGGCTGAAGGGGATGTCGGCCGCCTCTTCGGTCAGCACGGGAACGTGGGGAGTGAGCGCCGCCAGCGCCTGTTTGAGGTAGGCATCGGCAGCAAGATCGGCACTGGTGACCGGGGTCGCATCCTCCTTCAACTGGCGTTCGAACTGACCGCCGCGATAGATCTCGTGAAGGATCCTGCCCGCCTCACGGGCGATCTCCTTGACCTCGGGTATCCAGGCCAACAACTCCTGCATGGTGCTTACCTCTGCCTCTGATTGCCAAACAGACCCTCTGCGGGCTAATTTCCCTGCTCCGCCAGCCATTTGCTGGCCAGCAGCAGGGCACTGATGCTGCGCGACTCGGTGAAGTCCGGTCGTGCCAGCAACTCGTCGATCCGGTTGAGGGGCCAGGGGATCACCTCGAGAGGCTCGGGCTCGTCACCGACCCGCTGCTCGGGGTAGAGATCCCGCGCCAGCAAGATGTCCATCCGGCTGGAGAAATACCCCGGCGCCAGCGACACCTGCTTGAGCAGGGTCAGGCTGCTCGCCCCGAAGCCCGCCTCCTCCATCAGCTCCCGGTTGCCCGCCTCGAAGGCATCTTCACCGGGGTCTATCAATCCCTTGGGGAAACCCAGCTCGTAGGAGTGGGTGCCCGCCGCGTACTCGCGCACCAGCAGCAGGGTGTGGGCATCGAACAGGGGCACCACCATGACGGCACCCCGATTGCCGCCGCGCATCCGCTCGTAGACCCGCTCCTCGCCGTTGGAGAATTTCAGGTGAAGGGACTCCACCTTGAACAGCCGGCTCTCGGCCACGATCTCGGCCTTGAGGATCTCCGGCTTGCTCTTGTCATGGGCCATGGTCTCGACACTGAGGTGGACGGGATTGCGCTTGTGGGGATCGCTCATCGGGGGCTGACTGCTCGTTAAAAAATCGTGTTTCAAGAGTAAACGACTCCCCTGCCGAACACCACGGGGCAAAGAGGGGAAAGATGTCTGAAAAATCCGTTATAATGCGCCCCGTTTTTCCCATCACCACAGACATCGCGAGGCCCCATGTCGACTCCCCTGCCCTGGCACCAGATTGATACCGTGTTGCTCGACATGGATGGCACCCTGATCGATCTCCATTTTGACAGCCATCTTTGGCAAACACTGGTGCCGGCGCGCTACGCCGAGCGACTCGGCCTGCCGCTGGCCGAGGCGAAGGCGCAGATAGACACTCACTATCATGCGGTCAACGGCACGCTCGACTGGTACTGCGTGGATTACTGGACCCGGACGCTCGGGCTCGACATCCGCGCCCTCAAACAGGAGATCCTGGAGAAGATCCAGTGGCGCCCCAACGTCATTCCCTTCCTGGCCGCACTCAAGGCCGCCGGCAAGCAGGTGGTACTCTTCACCAATGCCCATCCCGCCAGTCTGTCGGTGAAGGATGCACGCCTCGGCCTCGCCCAGCACCTCGATCTGATGGTGAGCACCCATGAGCTCGGGTGGTCGAAGGAGAGCCAGCACTGCTGGCAGGCACTGGCAGAGCGGCTGGCGTTCGACCCGGCCCGCACCCTCTTCGTGGATGACAGCGAGCGTATCCTGGCCGCCTCGGCCGAGTTCGGCATTGCCCACCAGTTCGGCATCCGTCACCCCGACAGCCAGATGCCGCCGCTCACCTTCCAGCACTTCCCGGCGCTCGAGGACTACGCCGACCTGCTCCCTCTCGGCGCCTGACACGCACAAGGCCCTCTTCACGAGGGCCTTGTCACATCAGCTCAACAGCCTGCCGAGCGCATACCGTTCATGAAAGCCCTCAGGCCGCATCGCGCGGGGCCAGCACCCCCATGCTGGCCAGGTAGTCGAGGACGCTTGGGGTGAAGCCAACCTCCGTGAGGTGCGCCGCCGTGAAAGGGGCTGCATGCAGAGGCAGGCCGCGGCTCACCCGTTCCATCCAGTCCGGATTGCCAAGGGCCGCCGTGCCCACCGCCACCAGATCGGCGCCGCCGGCCAGAGCCCGCTCCGCCGAATCTGCGTCGCTAATCTTGCCCGCCACCATGAGCGGCACCCGCCCGGCCAACCCGACCCTTACCGCCTCCAGCAGGGCGCCGCCGTCGGGATCCCCCGCCACCGCCTTGAATCTGTCCCCCATGGAGAAGTGCAGGTAGTCGAGCCCCTCGTCCGCCAGCAGGCGCGCCACCGCCAGCTGATGGGCCAGTTCGATGCCCTGGATATGGGCATAGCTCTCGGGGGAGACGCACCCCGACCAGGACGCCCCGGGGTAGACGGGCGCGAATGCCGCGCACTATCTCCACCAGGATCCGCCCCCGGTTGGCGAGGCTGCCCCCCCAGCGGTCGGTGCGCCGGTTGTGCAGGGGGTTGAGGAAGTTGCAGAGCAGGAAGTGGTGGGCTGCGTGCAGCTCGACCCCGTGCAGGCCGGCACCATGGGCCCGCTCGGCAGCGATCACAAAGGCGTCAATGAGCGTCAGAATCTCCTCCTCGCTCAGCCCCTTGACCCCGAGGGGGTAACGCCCGCCCGGCGCCAGCGCGCACGGGCCGACCGGCGCCCCGTCGTTCAGCTCGGGCAGAGCCCGCATCCCCCCGTGATGCAGTTGCACCACCGCCAGCGCCCCGGCCTGCCGCGCACTGTCGGCCAGGGCCGTGAAGACCTGCTGCTGAGCGTCCGTCATCAGGGCAGGCTGCCCCGCCCAGCAGCGCCCGCCGGGCTGCACCTGGGTGGCGGCGGCGATGAGCAGGCCGAAGCCGCCACGGGCGCAGCGCGCCAGCCAGTCGAGCTCGGCCTGGCCGGGATCACCGCCTGCGCCGCTCATGTTGTGGGTCAAAGGGGCCAGCACGGCCCGGTTCTTGAGCCGCAATCCGGCTCGCTCGAAGTGGAAGCTGTCGCCCAGTGTCTTGTTCATCGTCCTCTCCCGGGATCGCAATGGCATGGCGGCCACTATAAACCCGGGCCAGGAGGATATAATCAGGCACACAAGCAAGACATTCATTCCCAGCAAGACACAATAGGCCACCCCTCATGAGTCACCACAAGCTCGACACCCTCTACCTGATGCGCCTGCTGGTCGCCATCGTCCGCTGCGGATCCTTCGCGGCGGCGGCGGCCCAGCTCGGCATCACCCCGAGCAAGGCGTCAAAAGATCTGCGCCACCTGGAGCAGAGCCTCGGCAGCGTGCTCCTGAGTCGCACCACCCGCCGGGTGCAACTGACCGACGCAGGAGAGCTCGCTTACCGCCAGGCCGACCAGATGATCGCCCTGCACGAGCAGTTGCTGGACGGCCTGCAGAGCCGCCGCTCGGCACTGTGCGGGGAGCTGCGCATCACGGCGCCGGATCTCTGGGGAGAAGTGGTGCTGACTCCGGTGCTGCTGCGCTTTCGCGCCGACCACCCGGAGGTGCGGATCATCGCCGACTTCAGCAATACCCCGGCCGACCTGCTGCGCGACAACCTGCACGTGGCGTTTCGCAGCACTGAGCTCGGCACCCAGCCCTACCTGGCGCGCCCCATCGCGGTGGACGATCTGGTGCTCTGCGCCAGCGCCGACTACCTCGACCGCCACCCGCCCCTCACCACACCGCAGGATCTGCACCAGCACAGCCTCATCACCCGCAGCCAGGAGTACGGCCGCCACGAGCGCTGGCCCCTGCTTGCCCAGGGGCGCGAGATCCCTCTCGAGGTAGCGGGCGAGCTGGCCTTCAGCAGCAAGAAGGCTGTCCACCAGGGGATGCGCCAGGGACTGGGGATAGCCCGCCTGCCGCGCTACCTGGTGGCGGCCGAGCTGGCCGAGGGGGTGGTGCGCGAAGTGCTGCCGGACTATCGCCCCAAGGGGGCCTATTTCTACGCCCTCTATACCCAGCGCCGGGCCGAGTCGGCCCTGGTCGGCCACTTCCTCGACTACGTCATCGAGGCGCTCACCCCTTCATGAGCGGATCACCAGGTGGTACTGCTTCTTGCCCCGGCGCAGCAGCAGGTAGCGGCCGAACAGCCGATCGTCGGCGGTGAGCGGCTCATCCCGGCGGATCGCACCGTTGACGCTGACGGCCCCCGCCGCCAGCAGCTCGCGGGCGATCCGCTTCGAGTTGGCCAGGCCGCACTCCACCAGCAGGGTCACCAGATCCGTTTCCCCCTTGATGGGGCTGCTTGGCATGCCATCTTGCGCCAGCTGGGCCAGATCGCTCTCCCCAAGGCGCGCTACCTCGCCACTGAACAACGATTCGCTGATGCGCTGCGCCGCCGCCAGCGCCCCCTTGCCGTGTACCAGTTCGGTCAGCTCGTCCGCCAGCACCTGCTGGGCCAGCTTGCGCCCCTGCCGCTTCGCATCCTCCGCCTCCAGCGTCTCAATCTCGGCCAGCGGCACAAAGCTGTAGTAGCGCAGGAAGCGGTAGACATCCTCGTCCGCGGTGCCGAGCCAGAACTGGTAGAAGGCGTAAGGGGAGGTGAGCGCCGGGTCGAGCCAGATAGCGCCCCCCTCGGTCTTGCCGAACTTGGTGCCATCGGCCTTGGTGATGAGCGGCAGCGTCATGCCATAGACCTGGGCCTGATGGAGGCGGCGGGTGAGGTCCATGCCGCTGGTGATGTTGCCCCACTGGTCGTTGCCGCCGATCTGCAGGGTGCAGCCGAGGCGCTGGTTGAGCACGGCGAAGTCCTGGGATTGCAGCAGGGCGTAGGAGAACTCGGTGAACGAGATGCCCTGATCCGGACGGGCCAGGCGCTGGCGCACCGATTCGCGGGCCAGCATGGCGTTGACCGAGAAGTGCTTGCCGATGTCCCGCAGAAAATCGAGGGCGGACATCTGCCCCATCCAGTCGGCGTTGTTGACCAGCAGCGGCGCCTCCAGCCCGTCGCTCGCCGGCAACAGTGCGCTTATCTGGGCCGACAGGCTGGCGACCCAGCCCTGCACCGTCTCGGCGCTGTTGAGGGTGCGCTCGCTTGCCTTGAAGCTGGGATCGCCGATAAGGCCGGTGGCCCCGCCCACCAGAGCCACTGGGGTGTGGCCCGCCAGCTGGAAGCGGCGCAGCATCAGCAGTGGCACCAGGTGGCCGATGTGCAGACTGCCAGCGGTGGGATCGAAGCCGCAATAGACGGTGCGCGGAGTGGCAAGATGGTCGGCCAGCGCCACCGGGTCGGAATTCTGGGCCACCAGGCCGCGCTGGGTCAGCTCATCGAGCAGGTGAGGATTTGTCATGGGGGGCTCCAACAGCAAGAGAAAGAGGGCCATCCTCGCCGTTTGCAGTGCTGGCAGATATGTCCCCCAGGGGACAGTTTTGCCACTCCCGTGCTAGCATCCTGCCATCGTGGGGAAACCATTCCCTGACCCGGAGCCCATCGCCATGCCCCCGTCTCCTGCCACGGATACCCTGAGCCTGACCGCCGCCGTCGATGCCCTGCACGGCAGCGGCTTCCCGGCAGCCCTGGTGCGCCTCATCCAGCAACAGGTGGCGTTCGACTGTGCCCTGCTGCTCGGGGTGGGGCTGCGCCCCGTCTACCTCTACGACAACCTGCATCATCAGCGGGCCCTATTGTTCGACCGCTACCTCACCCGCCACTTCAGTCAGGATCCCTTCATGCAGGCGCTGGAGCAGGGGCTGGGTGCCGGGGTCTGGACCCTGGCGCAGGTGTCGCGGGGGCGGCTCGACCCCGAGTATCGCCACCACTTCTATCAGGCCACCGGCTGGCAGGAAGAGGTGGGGCTGATCCTGCCGGTGCGCGGCGGCCTCACCCTGATGCTGTTTCTGGGCCGCCTCGACAAGCGCAGCTCCCTCAGCCGTGACGAGCTGGTCAGGCTGGAGGCACTGTTCCCGCTGGTCCACTCCCTGTGTCGCCAGCACTGGCGGGAAGAGACACCCCGCCTGGCCCGCAGCCCGGCCAGGTCAGATGGCACTGACCTCAAGGGAGCCGTGGAGCAGGCTATCGCCAGTGTGGGGGGAGATCAGCTAACCCGGCGGGAGCGCCAGGTGGCGGGTTTGCTGTTGCAGGGGCTGGATACCGAGGCCATTGCCGGTGCGCTCGGCATCGGCAGCGGCACGGTGAAGAATCACCGCAAGCATCTCTACGCCAAGTTGAACCTGCACTCCCGGGCCGAGCTGTTCAGCTTCTTCCTCAATCACCTCATCACGGCGCCAGCCGGCGCGCCCCCATAACGACACCACCCCGCCGGGGCGGGGTGGTTCAAACCATGGGCAACGCCGTCAGATGCGGCCCTGATAACGCAGCGGGAAGCGCCCCTGCCCATCGGGCTGGCCGAGGAAGGGGAGCCCCTGTTTCATCTGGTCCGGCAGCTCGGGACCCGGTTTCAGGGTGCCCTGGAACAGGTACTGGCGATTGGCCTGCAACTCCAGCTTGCCCAGCACCTGCACCGCCTCCGAGCCCTGCTTGATCTCGGCCACCAGCCGGGAGTCGAGACAGGTGAGCGTGATCTCGGGATCCCCCAGGGTCAGCTTGCCCGCCGGGGTGTCCGCCTGCGCGTCATACCAGTGAAGATCCCCGTAAAGGTTGTCACACCAGGGAGTGCCCTGGGCAAACTGGTCGATCTTGAGCTGCAACTGACCCGCCGCCGTCAGCGGGAAGGGAGGTCTCATCGGCACCCGCTCCAGCACCCAGGGGGCCGGCGCATTGAGGGTGATGTCGCGCCCGAAAGCAGCACCGTTCCAACCCAGGATCCCCTGCCCGTTGAGTCCGCTGCGCTCGCCAAAGCGCACCGACACCTCGGGCGCCAGCCGCAGCAGGGACCAGCCATCGAGATCCCAGCGCAACTGGGTGAGGGACTCGCTGGCATATTGCACCCGAGCGGCCTGACCGCTCCAGAGGGTGCCGCTCACCCCCTCCAGCCGCACCAGATTGGGGGGCAGCGGCAGATGGCGCACCACCAGGGATGCAGGCAACTGGGCCAGCAGGAAACCGAGATAGGCCAGCAGGAAGAGACTGGCGATCACTATTTTTCGCTTCATTGGGAACGACTCAACTGCAAACGTCTGACCTTGACCAGCCCGGGGGCCAGCCCCTCGCGGGCCAGCTCGATGATCTGCACCTGGACGCCGTATTGATCCGAGAGGGTCGCAAGCCAGATCAGCAGATCATCGAACGGCACCGTGTCTATCCATACCTGCAGCTCCTGACCCTGGGGCTGCAAGCGGGCAATCTTGATCTTCTGGTTGAAGGCGGTGCGGTTCACCACACCGTCCAGGGTACCGCCGGTATCGATCTGGCGCCCCTGTCCCCCCTGCATCGCCAGCACCTCCTGTCCCTTCTCCTTGAGCCAGGCCAGGGTCTGCTGCTGGTTCACCACCTGCCGCTCGCGCTCGGCAATGCGATTTGCCACCGGCTGCCAGATCGCCCAGTAGAAGAGCCCGATGAGCAGCACGCTGCCCCCCACCGCCACCAGCCGCTGCTCGCGGGCACTGATGCCACGCCACCAGCTCTGCAGTTTGTCCATCATGACGACCTCCCCTTGAGCACCAGCGCCCCTTCGACCTTGCCTTCGGTGCTTCGCACCTCACCCTGCTGCACCTCGAAGCGCTTGCCCGCCAGCTCGCGGAAACGTTCGATCTCGGTGAAGCCGGGGGCCGTCACCTGCAACCTCAGCTCGCCCCGGGCTGCATCGAAGCGCAGCACTTCGGGCTTGAGGCCGGGCACCTCGGCAAACACCGGGGCCAGCTCGGTCAGGAGCAACAGGACGCCATCCTGCGGAGCCTGCCCCAACTGCTGGAGGTGCTGGGTCATCTGGCTGCGCACGTTGACGATACGCGTCTCCCCCGGGAAGATCCGGGTGTAGACCTGCCGGATCTCCGCCTTGAGGGCCTTGTCCTGTTCCGCCAGCTGGTGCAGATGCACACCGCGCTGCACCAGGGCCACCAGCAACAATACGCCTGCCAGCACCGCCACCTTGCGCCACTGCAACCAGTAGCGGGCGTATTCGGTCTGGGGACGATAGGGCCCCTGCAACAGGTTGGCCTGGCAGGTCAGCGCCCCTTTCGCCAGCAACAGCATGGGCAGTTCCGGGTCAGCCCCCTGCCAGTTGCCCGCCGCCATGGCGGGGATGGGAGTATGGCAGTGAAGGGTGACGGGTTCGGTCTGCGCTGCCAGCAGCATGGCCAGCAGGGATTCCTCCGCCACTATGCCCTGACGGGGGCCCTGGCGGACCAGCCACTCCTCCCCCAGTTGCAGGGCTGACCAGCCATCGGCGGCGAGCGGCAGCGCCAGCACGTCGGGCAGCAGGTGCAAGGTCTTGAGCCCTGCCTGCTCCAGCCAGCCGAGCCAGGAGTGCATCTTCCCCTTGTCCACCGCCATCAGATCCACCTCGCGGCCCTGATGGCCGAGCACCACCAGGTGCAGATCGTCCACGTCTGAGGCGATCTGCTCCTCCAGCAGATAGGGCAGGGCCGCCGCACTCTGGCGGCTGTATTTGCCCGGCAGATTGACCCGCCGGAAGATAAGATCGCTGCCGGGCACCAGGGTCACCACGGGGCGACCACCGGCACGCTCCTGCAGCTCGCCGAGGGCGTGCGCCGAGGCCAGGATGCCGGAGGCGATGATCTCCTGCTCCTGCGCCGACCAGACCAGCCAGTGCACTGGCTGCTGCGCATTGGTCCCCAGACGGATGACCAGACTCTCGCTCACTAATGTCTCTCCTGCCATGCCCGCACCTCCCTCAGGGGGCGGGCGCACAGCCATGGGTTGCAGTCCAATCGGGGGATGCGCAGGTCAGCTGAAACCGCCCCACGCCCCCTTGTTATTCGGCGCCGCCGCTCAGGCGACGCAGCATCACCAGCTTGTTGTCCTTGCCACGCTGGAAGACGGTCTCAAGCCTGGCGCGGGTCTCCCCCACCTCCGCCAGCAGGCGGGCCTCGAAGAAGCTGCTCTTGATGTCCAGGGCGCCATCCAGCCCGGTGATGGCACCCGGCTGAACCTGCAACTGCTCCGTCATCTCCTGCTTGTTCTTCCACCCCTTCTTGGGGCGGCTGGTCAGCACCCGCTTGGCATCGTCCAGCCCGATCTTCCCCTGGTAGAGCCCCACCAGCAGGGCCGCCTGCTCCGGCCGGATGGTGTTGATGTTCACCACCAGCTTGTCATTGGGCAGGGAGCACACATAGGGGGCCAACCGGGCGTACAGGCTGGCGCTCACCCCGCGCACTGCCCGCAATTCGTCGGTGCCCAGCATCCGCTGGTTAGCCACCAGGTAGGGGGGATTGAGTCCCTCGTAGTAGGCATCCTCGGCCCCGTTGCTCGAGACCAGCTGGGTATCCTTGTCGGTCCAGTCGCGGATGGCGTCCGTCAGCTGTACCGCTTCGTAATCATCCACCTCGAGCTGGGCGAGCAGGGCCCGGAACACCTTGAACTGGTAAGGCTGGGCCTCGAGATCGTCGCCGTTCTCCCCCTCCTTGAGGGGCACGCTCAGGCTGTTGAGGTTGAAGCAGGATTGCAGATCCCGCACCCGGCCCGAGAGAGTGCCATCCTCCACCGGGAAGACCCCGTCCTCCCGCGCCCAGTTCTGTCCCAGACTCACCCGATCCGGGTCGTCCTTGAAGTCCTGGTTCAGCACCTTGATCACCAGGGCCTCCGCCGACATGGCATACCACCAGGCCTGCTTGCCCAGGGTGAGGTTGGCGGTGCGGCGCAGCTCCAGTTGCAGGCGGCCACTCATGTTGCTGGCGACGATCACCATCACCGCGAGGATGAGCAGCACCACCAGCAGGGCCATACCCCCCTGGCGGCCCAGTGTAGTGCGGGATCGGCCCCGGCCGCGCTTAATTGCCATTGTCCGCTCGCTGGCCACCAGCACCGATCAGGAACTGGCGACGTCGAATAGTGCCGTCATCCTCCGTGACGGACAGGGGAAAACGACGATCAGTTACCATTCTCTGCCCTCTGGCCACCAGCACCGATCAGGAACTGGCGGCGGATGGTGCCGTAGTCTTCAAGCTCCAGCTCCACCGCCAGCCCGTAGGGCAGCAGGTCGCGCTGGGTCCACTCCTCCTTCCACTGTCCCTTGTCGTAGAAATAGAGGCGCAGCGCCGTCACGCCGGTCAGCACGGGCTGAATGCGCGGCTCGGTGCCAATGGCCGGATCCGGATAGAGGTAGCTCAACCGCTCCAGGGTCTGCCCCTTGAGACGCCAACCCACCCGTTGCAGGCCGGAGCGTGGCAGTATGCCGTCCGGATTGAGCCAGCCGCCGCGAATGAAGGCCATGCCCCAATCGTCGCTCTGCTGGCCGAAGCGGGACGCCGCCAGCAGCACCTTGTTGTTCTCGCCGTCGATGCGACCGCTGCGCGGCACCATCTGGGTGACGTCCCGCTCCAGCAGGCTGAAGGCGAGCTGCAGTTCCGAGAGGCGGGCCTCCTTGCGCTTGGCCACCTCGTCGCTGGTCAGCACCCCTTGCAGCACCTGATAGGCCCCCAGGCTCAGGGTGGCGAAGATGGCGATGGCCACCAGCATCTCAAGCAGGGTAAAGCCGCGGTGGTGCGATGGGCGGGTGTTGCTCTGGAGCATCGGCTGACACCGGCTCCGGATCATGGACGCACGTTGATGAATGTTCATCGGCTGAGATAGGTCCGGATCATGGCCACCGGGCTGTCGGCCTTGGGCGCGGTGCGCACTTCCATGTCCAGCGCCCTGAAGTTGCTGTCCGCCGTGGCGACGCCGCGATAGCGCCAGTACCAGGTCTGCCCGGCCATCTCCTCGTCCCCTTCCACCCAGCTGTCTCCCGGCCACTTGCCTTCGAGCTTCTGCTGCACCAGCTGATTCTCCACCACCCAGGTCGCCAGGGTCTTCTGCTCCAGATAATTGAGACCGGCCAGGTGTTCGCTCGCGGTCTTCATCACCGCCAGCCCGGCGATGGCAAACACCGCCAGGGCCACCATGACCTCCAGCAGCGTCATGCCGCGTCCCCGGGCGGGGCCGCCCGACAGAGCGGTGCGACGCGCTAGAGCGCCCCCTGCGGGCCTGGCGCTCTTCACTCTTCTTCCTCTTCATCCTGCAACAGGGAGAGACGACCGAACTCGTCCCCCCTGACGGTGCGCAGGTAGTGCAGATCCTCGTCCTGCTGGCTCAGGGTCAGCACGAAGGGAGAGAGCTCTCCCCCCGGAAAGACCAGGATCTGGGGTGTCCGCTCACGCTCGTCCCGACCCTGCTCCTGGCGTTCGTCCGACGCAGTGCGCCAGTTGAAACCTTCCAGCTCCGCCGCCAGGGTCATCCCCTCCGGCAACGTCACCGGCCCCAGCAGCTTGTCACCGGTCAGTGCGCGCCACTTGCGATCCTTGGGATCCCGGGACATAAACTGCCAGCCGTTCTCCTCGACCCGCAGCCCCAGCAGCCTGCCATCCATGACCGAATACTCCTGGGCCTGCTGCAGGGTCGCCATGAAGCGGCGCGCCTGCTTGTCGAGCTCCCGATCCCCCCTGGCGCCCCCCATGCTGAGGGTGACGGCGGTCGCCACCAGTCCCATCAACATGGCGACCAGCAACACTTCCAGCAGGGTAAAACCGGCCTGGTGACGGGCCCAAGACGCCGCCTTCATTCAGGCAGCCCCGGGGGGACGCAGTGAGCACGACGCGGCGGAATCACTTATTGGAAGTCCTTCAGGTTCCAGTTGCCGATGTCGTCATCGGTCCCGGCTTCGCCGTCCATCCCCATGGAGAAGATGTCGATCTTGCCGAACTGGCCCGGGCTCAGCAGCTGGTACTGGTTGCCCCAGGGATCCTGCGGCAGGCGCTTGATGTAGCCCCCTTCGCGGTAGCTGCGCGGCTCAGGGGATGCGGTCGGCTTGTTGACCAGGGCATCCAGCCCCTGCTCGGTGGTGGGGTAGCGGTTGTTGTCCAGCTTGTACATGTCGAGGGCGTTTTCCAGCGCCACTATGTCGGAGACCGCTTTCTGCTGGTCCGCCTTCTCCTTGTTGCCCATCAGGTTGGGCACCACCAGGCTGGCCAGGATCCCCAGGATCACGATGACCACCATCACTTCCAGCAGGGTAAAACCCGATTGACGACGCTTTTGCATGACTTACTCCCTCACGAAATGAGATGGCATGAACCATCAACGATAAATTGTTAAACCTCGATCGTTCGATGACGCCTGTCGGCTCATCGAACCTACGGAGTTGATTGGATTGGTAGGTTCGAATAGCGAAGCCTATTCGAACGTCCGAACCTTACAAATTCACCATATTGTTGAGCTCCAGGATCGGCTGCAGGATCGACATCACGATAAACAGCACCACCCCGGCCATGGAGACCACCAGCATGGGCTCGAACACCCCGAGGGCGATGTTCACCTGGGTTTCGAACTCCCTGTCCTGGTTGTCCGCCGCCCGCTCCAGCATGCTGTCGAGCTCGCCGCTCTGCTCGCCCGAGGCGATCATGTGCAGCATCATGGGCGGAAAAATTCTGGTTTCATCCAGCGACTTGCGCAGGCTGGTCCCCTCCCGCACCCGCTCGGTGGCCTCACCGATGCGCATGCGGGCATAGTCGTTGGAGAGCACTTCGCCGGCGATCTTCATTCCCTCCAGCAGGGGCACGGCGCTGGCGTTGAGGATGCTCAGGGTGCGGGCAAAGCGGGCGGTGTTGAGACCGCGGCTGACCCGACCGATCACCGGCAGGCGCAGTATCACCTGGTGCCAGCGACGACGACGCTTGTCGTCGGTCAGCCACCAGCGCCAGATCAGGCCGCCAATGCCAAGGAGCAACAGGAACCAGAGGCCGTAGTGCTGCAACAGCTCGCTGGTGCCGATGAGGAAGCGGGTGGTGCCCGGCAGTTGCTGGCCCATGTGTTCGAACTGGGCCACCACCTTGGGCACCACGGCGGTGAGCAGTATGGAGATGACCCCCACCGCCACCAGGGTGAGGACGATGGGATAGATCATCGCCTGCAGCAGCTTGGTGCGCATGTGCTGGCGCTGCTCGGTGTAATCGGCGAGACGGTTGAGCACCTTCTCCAGGTGACCGGACTTCTCGCCGGCCGCCACCATGGAGCGGAACAGCTGGTCGAACACATGGGGGAAGGCCCCCAGCGAATCGGCCAGGGAATACCCCTCCACCACCTTGCTGCGCACCGTCGCCACCAGGCTGCGCAGGTGGGCCTTCTCGCACTGTTCGGCGACCGCCTTGAGGGCCTCCTCGATGGTGAGACCGGCCCCCACCAGGGTCGCCAGCTGGCGGGTGATGAGGGCAAGCTCCGAGGTGGAGGCACCACGGCGAAACAGCACGAAGCGGTTCGCCTCCCGTTTGGCCTTCTCGGTGGTCTCGTTCACCTCGAGGGGGGTCAGCCCCTGCTCGCGCAGCAGCTGGCGCACCTGGCGGGCAGAATCCCCTTCCAGCACGCCGCTCTTGTTGCGCCCCTTGCCGTCGAGGGCCTTGTATTCAAATGCCGCCATCTCAGTCTTCCCGGGTCACGCGCAGCACCTCTTCGAGGCTGGTCTGCCCCTTGAGCACCTTGTCGATGCCGTCGCGGCGGATGCTGGGGGTGTGACCCCGGATCAGCCGCTCGATGGCGAGCTCGCCGCTGGCGCTGTGGATCGCCTCGCGCACCGCTTCGTCCACCACCACCAGCTCGTGGATGCCGGTCCGGCCGCGATAGCCGGTGTGGTTGCACTGCTCGCAGCCCACCGGACGCCAGATCTGCTGATCCGGCGCAAGCTCGATGCCCATGGCCAGACGCTCCTGCTCGGTGACAGGGTGCGGTGCGCGGCAATCCGGGCAGAGGGTGCGCACCAGCCGCTGGGCCAGTACCGCCAGGAGCGACGAGGAGAGCAGGAAGGGCTCGATCCCCATGTCCCGCATCCGGGTGATGGCGCCGATGGCGGTGTTGGTGTGCAGGGTCGACATCACCAGGTGACCGGTGAGGGATGCCTGCACCGCGATCTGGGCGGTCTCGAGGTCACGGATTTCCCCCACCATCACCACGTCCGGATCCTGGCGCAGAATGGCGCGCAGGCCCCGGGCGAAGGTCATGTCCACCTTGCTGTTGACCTGGGTCTGGCCCACCCCTTCGAGGTCATATTCGATGGGGTCTTCGACGGTCAGGATGTTGCGATCCCGGGAGTTGATCTCCGAGAGGGCCGCATAAAGGGTGGTGGACTTGCCCGAACCGGTCGGGCCCGTCACCAGGATGATGCCGTGGGGCTTGCGAATGAGTTCGCTGATGATGTTGCGGTTGGCCAGCGTCATGCCGAGCTGCTTGAGCTCGAGGCGCACGTTGTTCTTGTCGAGCAATCGCAATACCACCCGCTCGCCGTAGCTGGAGGGCATGGTGGAGACCCGCACGTCCACCGCCCGGCCGCCGATGCGCAGTGAGATGCGGCCATCCTGGGGCACCCGCTTCTCGGCGATGTCCATGCGCGACATGACTTTGATGCGCGACACCAGCAAGGAGGCGAGTTTGCGATGGGGGCGCAGGATCTCCCGCAGCACCCCATCGATGCGAAAACGGATCACCAGGGCCCGCTCGAAGGTCTCGATGTGGATGTCGGACGCCTCTTCTTTTATCGCCTCGCTCAACATGGCATTGATGAGGCGAATGATGGGGGCGTCGTCGTCGGCATCCAGCAGATCCTCGCTCTGGGGCAGCTCTTCGGCCAGGGCAAAGAAGTCCATCTCGTTGCCGAGATCCTCCATCAGCTGACGCGCCTCGGAGGAGTCACGCTGATAGTGGGCCATCAGGAGCGTCTCGAACTCGTCGTTGCCAAGCTGCTCCACCGCGAAGGCACAGCCCGCCACCCGGCGCACCTCCAGCAGGGTCTGGGGGGAGATCCCCTGACGACAGAGCAGCACCGGGGCACCCTGGCGCTCGGTCAGGATGGCCCCGAAGTTGCGGGCAAACGCGAACGGCAGTTCCGGCAGGGGAGCCGGCAGCTCGCTGCCATCGAGCTGGTAGGCGGCCATCAGGGCTTGCTCTGCACGAAGGGCTGCTCCTGCACCTGGGCGCGCACGCCGGTGGCGGTCGCCTGCTGCTGGGCCTGCATTCTCTGGATCTGCTGTTGCACCTCGGGGGACATCATCACGTCCTGGCCATAGGCGGGCAGCACCTGGCGAGCCGGCGAGGTGGCATAGCCCTCTTCCGCAGCCCGGCTCAGCTGTTCGGCCCTGAACAGGGTGTACTTGTTGCTGGAGACCCCGGAGTAGACATTGGCGTCACGCAATATGGTCGGGCGGATGAAGACCATCAGGTTGCGCTTGGCGGTGGAGGTCTTGGAGGAACGGAACAGGTAACCCAGCACCGGAATGTCCCCGAGCAGGGGCACCTTGGAGATCTGCTCCTGGGTCTGTTCGTCCATCAGGCCACCCAGCACCACTGTCTCGCCGCTCTTGACCAGAACGGCGTTCTTCACGGTGCGGGTATCGAAGGTGGGGCCCAGGTTGGCGGTCCCGGTCGCCTGCTTCTGTGCCACGCTGGAGACTTCCTGCTCGATGTTGAGCAGCACGGAATCTCCTTCGTTGATCTGGGGCGTCACCACCAGCTTGGTCCCCACCGTCTTGCGCTCTATGGTGTTGAACACCTGATCGCTGGTGGTGGAGCTCTGGGAGCCGCTCTGCACCGGCACTTCCTGACCGACGTTGAAGGAGGCTTCCTTGTTGTCCATGGTGACGATGCTCGGGGTGGAGAGGATGTCGTTCTTGCTGTTGGTGGAGAGCGCCGTCACCAGCGCCGCCCAGTCCCCGTGATAGAAGCCTGCCGCCATGCCGCTGAAGCTACCCGCCAGGGATGACAGGCCGTCGGTGTTGCCGTTGTCTTTGTAATCCTTGGCGGCGATGGCCAGGGAGCCGATGGGCAGACCGGTGTCGGTGAACTGGGTGCCGCCGCCATTGGTGTTGGCCCACTGCACCCCGAGGTTCATGCCGTCACCATCCGATATCTCGACGATGATGGCCTCCACCAGCACCTGGGCACGACGAATGTCGAGCTTGGCGATGACCTGCTCCAGCTCGGCCATCACGTCCGGCTGGGCGGTGATCACCAGGGCATTGGTGGTCTCGTCGGCGGAGATGGCGAGCTGGCCGCCGCCGATGCTGGCGCCGCCCGTGGCCGTGGCAGCCGCCCCGCCCTTCTTGTCGGCGGCGATGCTGGAGCTGACCCCCTTGAGGACGTCCACCAGATCCTTGGCCTTGCCATATTTCAGGTAGAAGACCCGGGTGTTGCCCTGGCTCTGCAGATCCCGGTCGAGCTGGCGCACCATCTGGATGATGCGGGCACGGGCCTTGGGCTCGCCGCTGATGACCACGGAGTTGGTGCGCTCGTCGGCCACCACCTTGGGGGAGAGCAGCAGCGAGGCGTTGGCCCCCTGATTGCTGCCATCCTTGTTGAGATTGGTCACCAGCCGCACCATCTCGCCGGCGGAGGCGAACTTGAGCTTGATGACGTCCATGTCCTGATCCCCCGCCTTGTCCACCCGGCGAACCACCTCCACCAGGCGGTTGACCACGGCGGCGCGGCCGGTGATGAGCAGCACGTTGGAGGGTTCGTAGTGGACCACGTTGCCGCCGCCGGCGTTGTCGTTGAGCTGACGCAGCAGGGGGGCCAGTTCACGGACCGAGACATTGCGCACCGGTACCACCCGGGTCACCATCTCGTCACCCACGCCGGGGTTGGTGTCATCCACCACGGGGATGGCCGAGGTCTTGGCATCCTTGGAGCGCACTACCTTGAGCACGCCGTTGTTCATGGGCACCACGGCAAAGCCGTAAACGTCGAGCACGCTCAGGAAGAACTGGTAGTACTGATCCTCGTTGAGCAGGTCATAGCTGCGCACGTTGATCTTGCCGCGTACCGATGGCTCTATGATGATGGTTTTGTTCAGGTTCTTGCCGACCGTGTTGATGAACTCCTCGATGTCGGCGTTCTTGAAACTGGCGGAATACTCGGTGGCCCAGGCAGAACCGGCCATCATCAAGGCTGCCGCCATGGTGGCCAGACGCCAGCCCTTCCCTTTATTTGTCATTCTTGGTGCTACTCCAATTCATTATTCTGACAAGCCGACATAGACGTCGTAGAGCTGTCCTTGCCGCTCGACGGTGACGGTCATTTCCGTGGCGCCCGCCACCTGCTGCATCGCCTGCATGGCCTGGGCATTGTCACGCAGATCCAGGCCGTTGATGCTGACCGCCAGATCGTTGGCGACCAGTCCGAGTTGATTGAACAGTTCCGGATTGCGACCCGGGTTGAGGCGATAGCCGGTCATGCGACCGTCCACCCGGACCGGAGAAATATTGAGGTAATCGGTGATCTTGCCCGGGTTGCCCAGCAGTTCGCTGCGCACGGAGGAGAGTCCCTCCTGGCGGGCCGGTTTGGGCAGGGGCTTGCCATACTCCTCCCCGTCCAGCATCAGGGTCTCGTCACGGCCGTCCCGGGCGATGATGACCCGATCGGCAAACACCTGGCGTATCCTGGCCTGGGTACCGTCGATGTAGTCCCCGATGCCGTAAGAGTTCTGTGTCCCGTTGTGGGCGATGATGGCGATGGACTTGGCGGGATCCGAGCTTGCCAGCACCCCGTTGAGCTGGGCGTTGAGCTGGGTTTTCGGGGCATCCGCCGCCACCGTCTCTGCCGCCTTGTCCGCCTGGGGTTGCAGCGCCTTGCCAAAGAGAGAGAGGCGGCTGAGGTTGCCCAGATCGAGGCGATCGCCGCCACTCCCCTGCACCGAGGTGACCGAGGGTTGCCAGGGGGTCAGGGGAGCGTGCTGGGCCAGTTCGTACAGGCGCCAGGTGAGCACGGCACACTGCTGGGCCAGCAACAGCAGCAGAAGCCAGAACAGGGGCTGGCTGAAACGGGAGAGTGGCATGGCCTTGCAGCGAGCCAGAAGGGAAGTCAACAAATCATCCCTGAACGGTAGCGTCATCTTTCTCAAAATTGTCTGGCATCCAAGTCGGTTGGCTATTGTGTACGGCAATGGACCCAGAGACAACCGACCGGATGGGACCAAGGGGTGAAAATTCAGTTTCCGTCACACCCGGATGCCCCCTGTTTCTATCCCGGGGCCCGCCTCTGGTATAATCAGGCACCTTTTCAGCCATCCCGGAGCCGATCCATGTCGAATCCAGCACAAAGCAGCACTCAGGTCCGTCTCGACAAGTGGCTGTGGGCCGCCCGCTTTTACAAGACCCGCAGTCTGGCGCGGGATCAGATCGACGGCGGCAAGGTGCACTACAACGGCCAGCGCACCAAGCCGGGCAAGGCGGTCGAGGTCGGCGCCCTGGTGCGATTCTGGCAAGGCCAGGACGAGCGGGAGGTGCGGGTGCTCGAGGTGAGCGAGCAGCGCAAATCCGCCCCGCTGGCCCAGCAACTCTATGAAGAGACAGAGGCCAGCCTGAAGAAACGGGCCGAAAACAGCGAAGCCCGCCGCTTCAACAGCCAGTTTGCCCCAAGCCCGGAGCGCCGACCTGACAAGCAGGAGCGACGCCAGCTTATCCGGGTCAAGCAATCCTAATCCGCGTCTGTGGCCCCTTTATGACGACAGGTGGAGGAATTAGTTCCTAACCACCTGTTTAACAATGTGTTTATTTTCCCCCAAGAACATCCTAGGAAACCATGATGAGTAACCAAGACCTCCTGTATCGCTATCTGTTCGAAGAGTACGAAGTGCGTGGGGAGCTGGTCCAGCTGGATCGTACCTACCGCCACATCATCGACGCCCAGAACTACCCGGTACAGGTGCAGCACCTGCTGGGCGAGCTGCTGGTTGCCACCAGCCTGCTGACCGCCACCCTCAAGTTCGAAGGCTCCATCACGGTGCAGCTGCAGGGGGACGGTCCGGTACGTCTGGCCGTCATCAACGGCGACAACAACCAGCAATTGCGCGGCGTGGCACGCTACGAAGGGGAACTGCCGACGGACGGCAAGCTGCAAAGCCTGATCGGCAACGGCCATCTGGTCATAACCATCACCCCGGATCAGGGAGAGCGCTATCAGGGCATCATCGCCCTGGAGGCCGACACCCTGGCGGCCTGTCTGGAGCACTACTTCGCCCAGTCCGAACAACTCGCCACCCGCCTCTGGATCCGCACCGGCCACCACGAGGGCGAGCCCCGTGCTGCGGGCATCCTGCTGCAGGAGCTGCCGGCCCAGAGCGAGGATCACAGCGAAGATTTCGACCACCTGGTCCAGCTCACCACCACCATCAAGGACGAAGAGCTGTTCGGTCTGGACGCGGAAGAGATCCTCTACCGCCTCTACCACCAGGACAAGGTACGGGTGTTCGATCCCCAGGCCATCGAGTTCCGCTGCACCTGCTCCCGCGCCCGTTGCGAAGGGGCCTTGCTGCAGATAGACAAGGAAGAAGCGGTATCCATGGTGCAGGAGCTCGGCAAGATCGACATGCACTGCGATTACTGCGGCGCCCACTACGAATTCGACGGGATAGACATCGAAACCCTGTTCAGCAGGGCTCCCGGTAATGATGTAAACCAGTTACACTAATCAAAGGCGGGCAAAACCCGCCTTTAACTTAAATAACAAAAAAATACCCTATTTTATAAAGTTTGATGGCGATCGCTAAAAACTACCACCTAGGTGGTAGCATGAACGTCAGATAGAACCCTACACACCTCTGAACCCAGGAGAATACAATGACAATCGTGGTAGAACCCACCCTGGCCCAACAACTGAAGCTGGACCAATACGGTATCAAAAACAGCCAGGAAATCGTTCGCAACCCCTCCTATGAGCAGCTTTTCGCTGAAGAGACCCGCTCAGACCTTGAGGGCTTCGAGCGTGGCGTCGTCACCGAGCTTGGCGCCGTCAACGTCAACACCGGCATCTTCACCGGCCGCTCACCTAAAGATAAATATATCGTCAAAGATGCCACTACCCAGGATACTGTGTGGTGGTCTGACCAGGGTAAAAACGATAACAAGGCGATTACCCCGGAAGTGTGGTCACATCTGAAAGGGCTGGTCACCAAACAGCTCTCCGGCAAGCGTCTGTTCGTGGTGGACGGCTTCTGCGGCGCCAACCCGGACACCCGCCTGGCGGTGCGCATCATCACCGAGGTGGCCTGGCAGGCGCACTTCGTGAAGAACATGTTCATCCGCCCGAGCGAAGAGGAGCTGAAGGCCTTCAAACCGGACTTCGTGGTGATGAACGGTGCCAAGTGCACCAACCCGAACTGGAAGGAGCAGGGTCTCAACTCCGAGAACTTCGTCGCCTTCAACATGACCGAGAAGATGCAACTCATCGGCGGCACCTGGTACGGTGGCGAGATGAAGAAGGGCATGTTCTCCATGATGAACTACTTCCTGCCCCTGCGCGGCATCGCCTCCATGCACTGCTCCGCCAACGTGGGCAAGGATGGGGACGTGGCCATCTTCTTCGGCCTCTCCGGCACCGGCAAGACCACCCTCTCCACCGATCCCAAGCGTCAGCTGATCGGCGATGACGAGCACGGCTGGGATGATCACGGCGTGTTCAACTTCGAAGGGGGCTGCTACGCCAAGACCATCAAGCTCTCCGAAGAGGCCGAGCCGGACATCTACCACGCCATCCGCCGCGATGCGCTGCTGGAGAACGTGACCGTGGCCGCCGATGGCACCATCGACTTCGACGACGGTTCCCGGACCGAGAATACCCGGGTCTCCTACCCCATCTATCACATCGACAACATCGTCAAGCCGGTCTCCAAGGCGGGTCACGCCACCAAGGTGATCTTCCTGACCGCAGACGCCTTCGGTGTGCTGCCCCCGGTCGCCAAGCTGACCAAGGAGCAGACCAAGTACCACTTCCTGTCCGGCTTTACCGCCAAGCTGGCCGGTACCGAGCGCGGCATCACAGAGCCGACCCCGACCTTCTCCTCCTGCTTCGGCGCGGCTTTCCTCAGCCTGCACCCGACCAAGTACGGCCAGGAGCTGGTGAAACGGATGGAAGCGGCAGGGGCTGAAGCCTATCTGGTCAACACCGGCTGGAACGGCACCGGCAAGCGGATCTCCATCAAGGATACCCGTGGCATCATCGACGCCATCCTGGATGGTTCCATCGAGAAGGCGCCGACCAAGGTACTGCCGGTGTTCAACCTGGAAGTGCCGACCGAGCTGCCGGGCGTCAACCCCGCCATACTGGATCCGCGAGACACTTACGCCGACCAGGCCGAGTGGGATGCCAAGGCGGCCGATCTGGCCGGGCGCTTCATCAAGAACTTCGAGCGCTTCACCGACAACGACGAAGGCAAACGCCTGGTCGCGGCGGGCCCGCAGTTGTAAGAAACGCGCCTCGCGTCTCACAATCCCGTACCGGTCAGCCCTGCTGGCCGGTATTTTTTTGGCCGATGCGCGGCATATGGCTCCCGCCAAGCCTTGCCTTGACGGCCCTTGCGCGTTAGATTCAGCCAAACTTTATACAATATACAATTTTGCAACCTGCCCGTGACCCCAGCATGACCCCACCTTACAAGACCCGAACCCAGATGGTGATGGAGAACCTCCGCGGCCGGATATTGCGTGGCGAGTTTGCTGCGGGCGCCCCCCTGCGCCAGGACGCCATCGCCAAGGAGCTGGCGGTGAGCCGCATCCCGGTGCGGGAAGCCCTGATGCAACTGGAAGCCCAGGGGCTGGTGAAGTTCGAGGCCCATCGCGGCGCCGTGGTGACCATGCTGGATGCCTCGGCCATCGAGGAGCTCTTTTATTTGCGGGCACTGCTCGAAGCCGATACCCTGTTCCACGCTGTCGACCTGATGACGGAGGAGACCTTCGCCCAGGCGCAAGCCATCCTCGCCCAGTTTGATCTGGCGCTGGAGTCTGGCACCCAGATCGAACACTGGGCCGAGTTGAATCACCGCTTTCACGCCACCCTTTACCAGGCAGCCAATCGCCCCCAGGCACTGGAACTGATCGCCCAGATCAATCTGAGCTGCGACCGCTATGTGCGTTTCGAACTGCTGTTCGCCCAAGGCGGCGTGGACAAGGCCGAGCGGGAGCACGCCCGACTCCTTGAACTGTGCCGCACCCGGCGCAAGCACGAGGCAGTGGTACTGCTCAAGCAACACATCGAGGCGGCAGGCCAGTCGATCAGACAGATCCTGGCAAGCGGCCACCATCAATGAACACTCACATCACCACAAGCTGGCAATAACGACATGAACCATTTCGAGATTATTGAAACCCGCGTCGCCCAGGTCAGGGCCACACTGGCCACGCTGGAGCTGGACGCCTTCATCGTTCCCCACGACGACGAGCATCTGGGGGAGTACATTCCCGCCTATGCCGAGCGGCTGGACTGGATCACGGGTTTCAACGGCTCCGCCGGGCTCGCCATCATCATGGCGCATCGGGCGGCCCTGTTCATCGACGGTCGTTATACCGTGCAGGCGCGCATGCAGGCGCCGGCCGAGCTGTTCGAGTTTCTCCACCTCAATGAAGACCCCCACGTGCAGTGGCTGGCGGAGCAGTTGCCCTCAGGCTCCCGGGTCGGTTTCGATGCCCGCCTGCACAGCCTGGCCTGGTATCACAATGCCAAGGCGGTGCTGACCGAGCGCGGCATCGAGCTGGTGCGCATCGACGAGAACCCCATCGATCTGCACTGGAGCGATCGTCCCGCCCCGACCAAGAGCCCTGTCATCCTCTACAGCGAGGAGCTGGCGGGCCAGTCCAGCCAGGCCAAGCGCGAAATGCTGGCCAGCGATCTGCGCAAGCGCGGGCTGGATGCGGTGCTGCTGACCCAGGCCGAGCCCATCAACTGGCTGCTCAACCTGCGTGGTCGCGACGTGGAACGTCTGCCGGTAGTGCTGGGCTTTGCGGTGCTCTACGCCAACACCACCATGGATTTCTTCGTCGATACCGACAAGATCGACTGCTTCGCCTTCAGCCAGCACGTGGGGCAGGATGTCTCCGTCTACCCCATCGACAAGCTGGGTGACGTGTTGCAGCGCATCGGCGAGGATCAGCAGAAGGTGCTGGCCGACCCCAACACCGCCAACGCCTGGACCCAGCTCGTGATGGAAGAGGCGGGTGCCATTCTGGTGGCCGGCCAGGATCCCACCATGCTGCCCAAGGCGTGCAAGAACCCCGTGGAGCTGGCCGGCATGCGTGCCGCCCACCTGCGCGACGGCGTTGCCGTCACCCGCTTCCTGGCCTGGCTGGATCGGCTGATCGCCAGCGGCGAGTTCGACGGTGTGGACGAAGGCACCCTGGCCGACCAGCTGGAAGCCTTCCGCCACGAGCAGGAGCACTATGTGGAGCCGAGCTTCGACACCATCTCGGCACTCGGCCCCAACGCCGCCATGTGCCACTACCGCCACACCAACGGTACCCCGCGCGCCTTCGGCCAGGACAGCATCTATCTGGTGGACTCCGGCGCCCAGTACCTGGACGGCACCACCGACATCACTCGCACCGTCAAAGTGGGTGAGGTGACCGACGAGCACAGGGCCATGTTTACCCGGGTGCTGCAGGGTCATATTGCCCTGGATCAGGCCCGCTTCCCCCGTGGCACTGCCGGCATCCAGCTCGACGTGCTGGCCCGCATGCCCCTGTGGCAGGCCGGTTACAACTACGATCATGGCACCGGCCACGGGGTCGGCCACTTCCTCAGCGTGCACGAAGGTCCGCAGCGCATCGCCCCCAAGGGCAGCCTGGTGGCCCTGCAGCCGGGCATGGTGCTCTCCAACGAGCCGGGCTACTACCGGGAAAATGCCTTCGGCATCCGCTGTGAAAACCTGGTGGTGGTGACCGAGCAGGAAGCCCGTGGCGAGCTGACGATGCTGGGCTTCGAGCGACTGACCTATGTGCCGTTCGATATCCGCCTCATCGATCGCAGCCTGCTGAGCCCGGCGGAGTTCCGCTGGATCAACGAATACCATGCGGAGGTCTACCGCCGTCTGAGCCCGCTGCTGGAGGGCGAGGATCTCGCCTGGCTGGAGCAGGCGACCAGCCTCCTCTGATGACACAGGGCCTGCGGGCCCTGTTTCTTTATCCGCGGCATGCCACAAATGCCCCCCTTGCATCGACTCCCCGCCCCTTCTACCCTGTGCCTCCTTTTTGGCTGCCCCGCAGCAGAGACCCGATGAGAGGAGCCCCGATGCACTCGTCCCCCGTATTGCGCCTTGCCACCCACGCCGACATGCACGCCATCTGGCAGATAGATGCCGATGTCTTCGGCGAGGATGTCTACCCCGGTTTCTTCTTTCGCCAGGCCATGGATCTGTGGCCGGAACTGCTGGTCGTCGCGGAGCGGGAAGGCCGGCTGATGGGCTATGCCCTGGGGGGGCTTGGTCAGGATCGGTCGCAGGGCTGGCTGCTCTCCCTCGCGGTGCGTCCCGAAGCGCGCGGCTTCGGCCTGGCCGAGCAAATGATGTTGCAGGTGGAGCAGGCTCTGGCGCATTTGCAGGTTGCCCGGGTGAGGCTGACCGTGGATCCCGCCAATCCGGCCCAGCGCCTCTACTTAAGGCTGGGTTATCAGCAGTTGGCAGAAGAGAGAGGCTACTTCGGGCCGGGCGAGGATCGCCTGCTGCTGGAAAAAGCCCTGATCTGACCATCCACCACCGGCACGGGAGTCTTCCGGCCACATAATTGGTTACACTTTGCGGGTTTAATGCGCAATCTGGTTGGCGTAAAGTGCAATTCATCACCATATTAATCCGATGCCCGCCCAGGAGGCCCATCATGTTCAAACGTATTGCTCTCGTCACCCTGCTGGCGGCCACCACCGCCATCACCGGCTGTGCCAACAGCGACGTCTACTCCGGCGATGTCTACACCAAGGATCGCGCCAAGCAGGTACAGACCGTCAGCTATGGCACCATCCTCTCCACCCGCCCCGTCAAGATCCAGGCCGATGAGAACTCCCTGATCGGCACCATTGGCGGTGCCGTGGTCGGCGGCCTGCTCGGCAGCACCATAGGCGGCGGTCGTGGCAGTGACATCGCGGCGGCCGGTGGCGCCATTGCGGGTGCGGCGGCCGGCAAGGCGGCAGGGGACAAACTCAACCAGGTAGACGGGGTCGAGCTCGAGATCAAGAAAGAGAACGGCGAATCCATCGTGGTGGTACAAAAGGCCAGCCCCACCTTTGTGCCTGGTGCCCGGGTCCGCATGACCCAGGGCAACGGCACCATCAACGTGGCCGTGGTGAACTAATAGCGCCACTCAAGGTGCAACTGCCATAAAAAAGGTGAGCCCGGGCTCACCTTTTTGCGCTCTGCACCACCGAGGATTCACTCCCCCAGATGCAGCCAGGCCGCGATGGACAACTGCAGGCCCACCAGGTCGGCATGGTGGAAGAGGGCATGCAATGATGCACGATCCCCGGCCACCTGCATCATCAGACGCTGTTGCGCCTGCAGGTCGGCCAGCCAGGAGGGTGGCACCGTCAGCGTGCCTGCCGCCTCGGCAACCAGGGATACCCCCTCGAGCAGGGCATGCAGCGCCCGTTGTTGTTCGCCAGCATCGCCACTCTCGAGCCAGAGCTGCTCATGATGCTGCCAGTGCTGCAGACCCAGGGTAATGCTGGCCTTCTGATCTTTGCCCTCAATCCTTTGCAGGGGCTGCACGGCCAGTGGCTTGCCAAGCCCAGCCAGCCTGTATCCGCGCTGCGCCTTGGACTGGGCACCCAGCCGCAATCCTCCCTGCGCCGCCAGCTTGCTCGCCAGGGTGAACAGGGCGCGGGCATCGCCGGATTTCAGCTCCAGCTCCAGTTCGTCGATCCCGGTACGCCCCAGGACACCGGCAATCTCCCCCTGATCCCAGGCCAGCTCGATCTCGGCATCTCCGAATGCGATCAGCCAGTGGCGGCGCAGGAAATCGGTGCTGAACTGGGCCACCAGACGGCTCTGGAGTTCATCGCGCACCGCCAGACTCGGCCAGATATCGGTAGGAAAGGCAGACAGGGTCGGAATGGTTCCCTCTACCGGGGTGTTGTACTCGGGTCTGGCGTGCAATCCGCCCACGACCTGCCCCCGGCACTTGATGGTCTGCTCGGAAAAATCATCGCTGCGACGAATGCGCAACCCCATCTCGAGCCCACGCAAACCCAGATCGGGCGTGTCGAAATAGACGTTGCCAAGAGCGGCTTGATTGGAAGAGATAATTTCTAGTGAATTCAGAAGGTTGGATAGGGATTCTTGAATATTGCTGGTGACGAAAAACTTTATCTCGATCTCAGTTTGCATAGTCATTCCGGGCTGGCGGGCAACTTTGGGGGGCATGTTCAGGGTCGCGAGGATATAATGCCAGCGACAGTTCACGATTAATTCACGGTTTTATTGATGGCACAGTTCGGTTACCATGCGCCCCTCATAAAATCGTATCGAGTGTTTTTTCACCGACACAGGTTTGGCCATGCCAGTAAATACTATTTTGGGTCTTTTTGCCAAGTCCCCCATCAAGCCGCTGCAGAAGCATATCGTCAAGGTTCACGTGTGCTGCGAACAGCTCATTCCCTTCTTTGATGCCGTTGCCGAAGACCGCTGGGAAGATGCCGAGAAGATCCGGCAACAGATCGCCCAGCTGGAAAAAGAAGCGGACATCCTCAAGCGCGAAATCCGCTTGAAACTCCCCCGCGGCCTGTTCCTGCCGGTCGCCCGTACCGATCTGCTGGAGCTCTTGACCCAGCAGGACAAGATTGCCAACCGTGCCAAGGATATTTCCGGTCGCATGCTTGGCCGCAAGATGGAATTCCCCACCGAGATGCGCGCCGATTTCATGGCCTATCTCAAACGCTGTATCGATGCGACCGCCCAAGCCGAAAAAGCCATCGGAGAACTCGATGAGCTGCTTGAAACCGGCTTTAAAGGACGTGAAGTTGAAATGGTTGCCGAGATGATCCACCAGCTGGATCTCATCGAGGACGATACTGACACCATGCAGATCGGACTGCGCCAACAGCTGCAAGCCGTTGAGCACAAATACAATCCGATCGACGTTATGTTCCTCTACAAGATCCTCGAATGGGTAGGTGACCTGGCTGATCAGGCAGAGCGCGTTGGCGCCCGTCTGGAATTGATGCTGGCTCGTTCGTAATCGACTGACTGGGTAAACACTACTAATGGACATTATCGCAAATTACGGCACCACCCTGGTGCTCGTGGCGGCCTTGTTCGGCTTTTTGATGGCCTGGGGCATTGGTGCGAACGACGTCGCCAACGCCATGGGCACATCGGTCGGCACCAAGTCCCTGACCATCCGTCAGGCGATCATCATCGCCATGATCTTTGAATTTGCCGGTGCCTATCTGGCCGGTGGCGAAGTGACGGCCACCATCCGCAGCGGCATCATCGACAGCAACGCCTTTGCCGACACGCCGGATCTGCTGGTGCTCGGCATGATCGCCTCCCTGCTGGCTGCGGGTCTGTGGCTGATCCTGGCCTCCTATTTCGGCTGGCCCGTCTCCACCACCCACTCCATCATCGGCGCCATCGTGGGCTTCGCCGTGGTGAGCATAGGTCCGGAAGCGGTACAGTGGAACAAGTTTGGCGGCATCGTCGGCTCTTGGATCATCACGCCGGCCATCTCGGGCATCATCGCCTACTTCATGTTCATCAGCGTGCAGAAGCTCATCTTCAACACGGACAACCCCCTGGACAACGCCAAGCGCTATGTCCCCTTCTACATGTTCCTGACGTCCCTGGTCATCTGCCTGGTCACCATCAAGAAGGGGCTGACCCACGTCGGTCTGCACCTGAGCAATGGCGAGGGCGTCCTGCTCTCCGTCGCCATCTCCATCGCGGTGGCGTTTGCCGGCTGGATCTATATCCGCGGCCAGCAGTACAACCCGAAAGATGACAGCAAGATGCACTTCGCCAACGTGGAGAAGGTGTTCGGCATCCTGATGATCATCACCGCCTGTGCCATGGCCTTCGCCCACGGCTCCAACGACGTGGCCAACGCCATCGGTCCGCTCTCTGCAGTCGCCTCCATCGTGGCGGCCGGCGGCGAGATCGGCGGCAGCTCCCACATCGCCTGGTGGATCCTGCCCCTTGGCGGCATCGGCATCGTCATCGGTCTTGCCACCATGGGCGAGAAGGTGATGGCGACCGTCGGCACCGGCATCACCCACCTGACCCCGAGCCGTGGCTTCGCCGCCCAGCTGGCCACCGCCGCCACCGTGGTGATCGCCTCCGGCACCGGTCTGCCCATCTCCACCACCCAGACCCTGGTCGGTGCCGTCATGGGCGTTGGTCTGGCACGGGGCATCGCGGCCCTGAACCTGGGCGTGCTGCGCAACATCGTGGTCTCCTGGGTCATCACCCTGCCCGCGGGCGCCATCCTGGCCATCGCCATCTTCTACGTGTTGCAGGCCTGCTTCTCCTGAGCAGCCTACGCCGCACGACAAAAAGCCCGGGTCATTGACCCGCAATGCTGTTCAGATAAGCACATTTTTGACTAATTATTCATAAATGCGACTTGAGTTGGGGGAGCAAGGCTGTTTCCAGTCGATGTTCCTTCAGCCTTTATCCAGCGTGGCTTGCAATAGAAAGAGGGAGGCATCATGCCTCCCTCATTTTTAGCCCTGATACTACGTGGACTGGAACTCAAATTCTCTTAAGTGAACAGCATTGGGGTCATTGACCCGGGCTTTTTTATGCTTCGCCCATATCACGCCGTCGATTGAGCGTCGATCGGCTGCGGCGTTTACTCCTCGATAAAGGTCCACTCGTCGCGCACCCGGCTGATGGCATCGAGCCGCCGCTTGGCAAGCTGCTCGCGGATTGCCTCCCCTTTGAAGCCTGCCGCCACTATCTCCTTGACCGGCACAGCCTGCGCCGCCTCCAGGGCCTCGGCGACATAGTCCGGCTGACTGTAGACCTTCTCTTCGAAGCCGGTACGACCGTGGAAGTCGGCGCGACAGGCATCGAGCAGCTGGGCAAAGCGCTCCGGTCTGCGCCAGGCATCGGCCTTGTCGAATACCTTGAGCAGGGTCGCGGGCTTGAGCTCGAAGGCAATGTGGATATGGGTGTGCAGGTCGCTCACCAGCAGCGCCAGATCGCGACACTCGTTCGGCACCCGGAAGCGCTCGCAAAAATCCCGAATGAGCGGCAACCCCTTCTGGCCATGGCCGTGATGGCTCGGCCAGAAGGCGGGCGGAGTCAGCCCTTTGCCAAAGTCGTGGCAGAGGGACGCGAAGCGCACGGTCAGTTCGGGGGAGAGACGACATGCCTGCGCCAGCACCATCATGGTGTGGATGCCGGTGTCGATCTCCGGGTGCCATCTGGCAGGGGCCGGCACCCCGAACAGGGCATCGAGCTCGGGGAAGAGCGCCTTGAGTGCGCCGCATTCGCGCAGCACCTCGAAGAAGATCTGGGGTGTCGGCCCCAGCAGCACTTTTTCCAGCTCCTTCCAGACCCGCTCCGGGGTCAGGTGGGCCAGCTCTCCAGCCTCCGTCATCTCGCGCATCAGCCCCAGCGTCTCGGGGGCCACCACGAACCCCTGGGCATGGAAACGGGCGGCGAAGCGCGCCACCCGCAGGATGCGCAGGGGATCCTCGGCAAAGGCCGGCGAGACATGGCGCAGCAACCGCGCCTCCAGATCCTGCACGCCGCCGTAGGGATCGTGCAGTTGCCCGTCCTCATCTTCGGCGATGGCGTTGATGGTGAGATCCCGGCGCAGCAGATCCTGCTCCAGCGTCACCTCGGGGGCGGCATGGCAGACGAAGCCGGTGTAACCCTGCCCCTGCTTGCGCTCGGTGCGCGCCAGGGCGTACTCCTGCTGGGTTTTGGGGTGAAGAAAGACCGGAAAGTCTCGGCCCACCTGGGTGAATCCGAGACCCAGCATCTGCTCCACCGTGGCGCCGACCACCAGGTGATCCCGATCCCCCTGGGGCAATCCCAACAGGCGATCCCGTACCGCCCCTCCTACCAGATAAATCTGCACGCGCACTCTCCCTCGATAAACTTGCCCCGATGATACCGCTTTTGGCCAAGAGAGACGATGTGCCCCCGCCGCACCGGGCTCGTCATCACTCGGCCGGGCGGCCGCTTTCCGCCATCGTCCTGGGTGAGTCAGCCCGTGGTTCGAGCCAGCTCCCCTTATGGTATCCGGGTCTTTGACATCCCTTTTGGGAGGCTTTAACCTGCCGCCCATAACAATGGAATGGATCCTTATGTACACACAGTTCTTCGGTCTGTCGGAGCCCCCGTTCTCCATCTCGCCCAACCCCAAATACCTCTATATGAGCGAGCGTCACGGGGAGGCCCTCGCCCACCTCAACTACGGGTTGCAGGACGGTGGTGGTTTCGTGCTGCTGACCGGGGAAGTGGGTACGGGAAAGACCACCGTCTCCCGCTGTCTGCTGCAGCAATTACCCGCCGACACCGAGATCGCCTACATCCTCAATCCCTCTCTGACCGAGCGGGATCTGCTGGCCGCCATCTGCGACGAATTCCAGTTGCCCTACGGCGAAGAGGCCAGCCTCAAGCAATTGTTCGACCTTATCCGGGATCATCTGCTGGCGAATCTGGCGGCAGGCAAGCGCAGCGTGGTGCTGGTGGATGAAGCCCAGCACCTGCTGCCCGGCGTGCTGGAGCAGTTGCGACTGCTCACCAATCTGGAGACAGACGAGAAGAAACTGCTGCAGGTGGTGCTCATCGGCCAGCCCGAGCTGCAACAGATGCTGCGCCAGCCCCTGCTGCGCCAGCTGGCGCAGCGGATCACCGCCCGCTATCACCTGCTGCCGCTGTCGCGCCAGGATGTGGATGCCTATGTCCGCTTCCGGTTGCAGGTGGCAGGCTGCGTCCAGCCCATCTTCACCCCCAGGGCCATCCAGACCCTGCATCGCCTCTCCGGGGGCATTCCCCGTCTCATCAACCTCATCTGCGACCGCGCCCTCATCGCCGCCTTCGCCCGTGGCAGCCACAAGATAGTGCACGGGGACATCAGCCAGTCCGCGTATGAGGTGAGCGGCATTCGCGACGAGGGAAGCTGGCAATCCGGCCTCACGGTCGCCCTGGTGGGCGCCCTGCTGGTCGCCACCGGCTGGTGGGGCTGGCAATTCTTCGGATTCTTCCCAACCCGCCCCCTGGTCAAGGTCGAGGTACCGGTCAAGGTGGATGACACGCCGGAGCAGCAAGCCCAGCTGACCCGCGCCATCAATCAGGCGCTGGAGCCGGACGTCGCCATGCAGAATCTCTACAAGGTATGGGGCTACCAGGCCGAGCTGGAGGAGGCAACCTGCGACAATGCCCCCCGTGCGGGCCTGCGCTGCCAGGAGGGAGAAGCCTCCCTGGCACAATTGCAGGCGCTGCAATACCCGGCCCTCATCAGTCTCACCGACGAGACCGGCGGCCTCTATTACGCCACCCTGGTCAGCCTGGGGGCGGACAAGGCTTCCCTGCTCATCGGCAACCAGAGCTGGCAGGTGGACAGGCAGTGGCTCTCCGACGCCTGGGGCGGCAGCTACACCCTGCTCTGGCGCATGCCCAGGGGCAACGTGCCCCTGATCGCGAGCAATGCCGGGGCTGCCCAGGTGCAGTGGCTGGACAACGCCCTTAGCCGCGCCATGCAGCAACCCGATCGCAAGGTGAGTCGATTCGATGCCACTCTCAAGAACAAGCTGCAACAGTTCCAGCGCGAGCAGGGACTGACCCCGGACGGCATCGCCGGCAGCAACACCCTGCTGCGGCTGAATGTGGCCTCCGGCGAACCCATGCCCAGGCTGGAGGATGAATCCCTGCGAGCCAGTACGCCGGTCGATCTCGACAGCGTGGCGGATGATGAGACGGATCCCATGGTCGAGGAGGCCTCCTGATGTCCACCCTGCTCAAGGCCCTGCGCCGGGCCGACCAACCCCAGTTCACCCCCCATATGCCGCTCATGGGTCTGCCCGTGAGCCAGGAAGAGGAGCCCAACCGCCGCTGGATCTGGTGGGCCCTGGTGCCCCTGGCCCTGGTGATGGGCGCCGCCGCCAACTATGGCTGGCACCTCTATCACCTCAAACCCGTGGAACAGCAGGTCGAAGTGAAGGAAGTGGTGACTCCCCCCTTCGTGCGGGTCGAACCCAGGCCCATGATCACCCGGCCGCTGCCGCCCCCCCTGCCGGAGCCCGTGGTCGCTCCAAGACCTGCCGCAACCCCGGCTGCGACTACCGCAAACCAGGGGGGACAGAGTCTGGCAGAACGGCTGATGGCCGCCCTCAACAACACGCCGCTGGTGGAAGAGAGTGCGCCCCAGGCTCAGGTCCAGACCAGTGCCATCCCCCTCGGCGCCCTGGCCCCGGCCCTGAAACAGCAGGTACCGTCCCTGACCTATGGTGCCCACAACTACTCCTCCGACCCGGCCAAGCGGGCCGTCGTGCTCAATGGACGGGAGTGGCGCGAGGGGAATGAGATAGCCCCCGGTGTCATCCTGGCAGCCATCGCCCAGGACTACATCGTCCTGCAGGTCGACGGCCAGTATGCCAGCCTCAAGGCGCTGCAAGACTGGCGCGGCTGATCTGCCGGCATCCGGTGGCCCTCCCCCGGGAGGGTCACCGCCCATTCTGAGGGAGCCCGAGAGCTCCCCTTTTTAATCAATAACCTACACTCGACCATTGCCATGCGCCGGGTCGGGGATCGCCCTCCTGATGGCGGGCGGACTTATCATCAGAACATGAGCACACTGTGAGCCACTCAGACAACACCACCTTCGCCACCCGCATTCTGGACTGGTACCAGATCCACGGCCGCAAGACCCTGCCCTGGCAGCAGGACAAGACCCCCTACCGGGTCTGGGTCTCCGAGATCATGCTGCAACAGACCCAGGTTGCCACTGTCATCCCCTATTACGAGCGGTTCATGGCCCGCTTCCCCGACGTGCTGGCCCTGGCCAACGCCCCCATCGACGAGGTGCTGCATCACTGGACCGGGCTTGGCTACTACGCGCGCGCGCGCAACCTGCACAAGGCTGCCCAGCAGATCCGCGATCTGCACGGCGGCCTCTTTCCGGAACAACTGGAAGAGGTGATGGCCCTGCCCGGCATCGGTCGCTCCACCGCCGGGGCCGTGCTCTCCCTCTCTCTGGGCCAGCCCCACGCCATCCTGGATGGCAATGTGAAGCGGGTACTCACCCGCTGGCTGGCGCTGGCGGGCTGGCCGGGCCAGAAGCAGGTCGAGCACGATCTCTGGGAGCTGGCGACCCGCCTCACCCCGCGCGTCGGGGTGGCCCAGTACAATCAGGCCATGATGGACATGGGGGCCACCGTCTGCACCCGCAGCAAGCCCGCCTGCGAGCGCTGCCCGGTGCAGGCCGATTGCCAGGGGCTGTCGCAGGGCAACCCCACCGCCTACCCTCACAGCAAGCCGAAGAAGAGCATTCCGGCACGCAACGGCATTATGCTGATCATCCGCCACGGCGATCAGCTGCTGCTGGAGAAGCGTCCGCCGCAAGGGATCTGGGGCGGGCTTTACTGCTTCCCGCAGGTGGAATCCCTCACCGAGGTGACCGGACGACTGCGGGAGTTGGGGCTGGAGGATGCCGCCTATCAGGAGCTCGCTGGATTTCGTCACACTTTCAGCCACTTCCACCTCGATATCCGCCCTTTGCTGATCGAAATGGCTGTTCCGCCCGCCCCCCTGCTCATGGAAGCGGATACCCGACTCTGGTATAACTTACGCCATCCTGCCGAGGTGGGATTGGCGGCGGCCACGGCCCGTCTGCTCGCCTACCCGGACTTACAACCAGACTTGCAACCACAGAGGTCAACATGAGCCGTACCGTATTTTGCCTGCGCCTGAAGAAAGAAGCGCCGGGTCTCGATTTCCAACTCTACCCCGGTGAACTCGGCAAGCGGATCTTCGACAACATCAGCAAGGAAGCCTGGACCGAGTGGCAGAAGAAGCAGGTCATGCTGATCAACGAGAAGAAGCTGAACATGATGAATCTCGAGCACCGCCAGTTGCTGGAAAAAGAGATGGTCAGCTATCTGTTCGACGCGGGTGAAGTCCAGATCGACGGTTACACCCCTCCCAGCCAGTGAGCGGGGATCGAGTCAAAGGGCCAGCGTCCCCCTGAGTCGTCAATATGCCGCAGGGTGACACCAATCCTGGCTCAGGCCAGTCAGTGACGGGCGGCCCCACCGCCCGGTTTGAGGATCTTATGGGTCGTTTTTTTGGGCTGCTGTGCGCCCTGCTGTTTCTCTCTGCCTGTTCATCCACACCCCAGACCAGCGGGAGTGGCGATGATGATCTGGTCAACGGCAAGGACGTGCGCGGTTTTGAACACATGATCAGTGCGCTCTCCCATAACGTGAACGAGATATGGGGGCGCGAGGCGCTGTTCGCGGGCAAGTTTGACTACGTCAAATACACGGATCAGTACAAGAGCCGCGCCCACATCGATTTCTCCAGCGGTCACATCATGGTGGAGACCGTCTCGGGTCTAGATCCCCGCGCCCACCTGCGTCGCGCCATCATCGAAACCCTGCTGACCCCGGACGATCCGGCAGAGGTCGACCTCTATTCGGACCGTGAGATCATGCCAGGTGGCGAGCCCTTCCTCTATGGCCAGGTGCTGGACAACCAGGGACAAGCGATCCGCTCCAGCTGGCGTGCAGAGCGTTATGCCGACTATCTGATCGCCAACGCGATGAAGAAGCGCACCCTCGGGATCCGCAACATCTTCTTCATCGACATTCCCATGGTGGCCAACCACGAAGACAGGCGCGGCTACAAATACGCCAGCATCATCCGCGACGCCTCCCGCAAGTACGGGGTCGCCGAGAGTCTCATCTACGCGGTGATCAAGACCGAGAGCAGCTTCAACCCCTATGCGGTCAGCCACGCCAACGCCTATGGCCTGATGCAGGTGATCCCGGCTACCGCTGGGCGGGATGTCTATGTGAGGGTCAAGGGCAAGGATGGCCAGCCGACCAGGGAAGATCTGTTCAATCCGGCCTACAACATCGATGTGGGGACCGCCTACCTGCACCTGCTGCAGACCGTCTATCTGGCGGATATCCAGGATCCCCAGTCCCGCCGCTATGCGGTGATCTCCGCCTACAACGGTGGTGCGGGAGGGGTGCTCAACACCTTCTCCAACGATCGCAAGGCGGCCCCCGGCATGATCAACCGCCTCTCCCCCGAGGCCGTCTATCAGGTACTGACCGAACAACATCCCAAGGCAGAGGCTCGCCGCTATCTCTACAAGGTCAATCAGGCCGAGAAGGGGTTCAAGCGAACCGTCGCAAGCCGGGCTGGCTGATGGCATGCAAGAAGGGCGCTCCTGGAGCGCCCTTCTCATTTACTGTGGCCTGAAAGCTTACTTGGCGATGAAGCCGCCCTTGCTCAGGGGCGCTGCCCCCACCTTCTCCAGGTGTTCCACCTCGACTTCGGTCTTGTTCCAGCTGTGGTCCACCTCGCCGCGCACGCGGATCAGATCGTCAGGGCCCACCTCGGTACCGCGCCACACGTCACCGTCCACCTCCACTTCCACCTCGCCGCTGTCGTCACGGAACAGGTAGTTTTCGCCACCCAGGTGTTTGACCAGCTTGCCTTCCAGGGTCACCCACTGATCATCGGCCACGTCTTTCAACTGGGCGACCGATACCTTGTTCTGCTCCTTGGGGCCGGTGTAGGCCGCCATGGCGAAGGAAGAGACGGACATCAGGGCCACCAGGGCGATTGCTTTTGCGTTGTTCATTTCATGCTCCTGTCTTTGCGGTATGAGGGCATCTTGCCCGGGGGCGCGTGAAACAAACGTGAAGCCTCCCCATTCAGGGAGGAGTGATGTGATCGCAAGCGATTAAATGGCCACGGCATGCTGCAAAAATGTATTCGAGTGGATACCTTTTCACCTGGCCATGCGGGTTCCCAGCCCGCCGCCATTGAGGAACAGCCCGCAGGCCCGTCCTGCCCCATCCATGAGAACAGCTACATGAACAAATGGCTTTTGTGTTTATTGGGACTCTTCGCCCTCACGGCCCATGCCGCCGAGACGCGTCCCCCCTTCTCCCGCATCGTGATGTTCGGCGACAGCCTCTCCGATACCGGCAAGATGTACGACAAGATGCGCGGTTACCTCCCCTCCAGCCCGCCCTACCATCAGGGCCGCTTCTCCAACGGCCCGGTCTGGCTGGAGCAGCTCACCCAGCACTTCCCGGGCCTCGCCATCGCCAACGAGGCGGAAGGGGGCGCCACTGCCGTGGCCTACAAGAAGATCTCCTGGAATCCCAAGTATCAGGTCATCAACAACCTGGATTACGAGGTGACCCAGTTCCTGCAAAAGGATGGCTTCAAGCCCGACGATCTGGTGATCCTTTGGGTCGGTGCCAACGATTACCTGGCCTATGGCTGGAACACCGAGCAGGATGCCAAGCGGGTGCGCGACGCCATCAGCGATGCGGCCAACCGCATGGTATTGAACGGTGCCAGGCAGATTCTGTTGTTCAACCTGCCTGATCTGGGCCAGAACCCCTCGGCCCGCAGCCAGAAAGTGGTCGAGGCAGCCAGCCATGTCTCCGCCTACCACAACCAGCTGCTGCTGAACCTGGCACGCCAGTTGGCTCCCACCGGCATGGTGAAATTGTTCGAGATCGACAAGCAGTTCGCCGAGATGCTGCGCGAGCCGCAGAACTTCGGCCTGAGCGACACCGAGCACGCCTGCTATGGCGGCGGCTATGTGTGGAAGCCGTTCGCCTCCCGCAGCGCCGCCACCGACAGTCGGCTGGCCCCCTTCAATCCCGAGGAGCGCCTTGCCATCGCCGGCAACCCCCTGCTGGCTCAGGCCGTCGCAACGCCCATGGCGCGCCGCAGTGCGGGCGAGCTGAACTGTGAAGGCAAGATGTTCTGGGACCAGGTCCACCCCACCACAGTGGTACACGCCGCCCTGAGCGAGCGGGCTGCCGCCTTCATCGAACAGGAGTACGAATTCCTCCCTCGATAACGGAGGCCATCCTGCCAGGGCCGGCGCTTCGCCGGCCCTCTTGCCGACAAGGGCAAGCAACCCCATATGACACCCATCACAGATTCGAGTCACGGTTCCCCGGCGGTCTTCTGTCTCCACTATGATGCAGATGGATATCACAATATGTTTTATATCAGTTGCTTGTAGATCGAGAAAAGCGAGCTACGTTTAAACGTGTTGTGGTCGAACACAGGCCCAACCCACGAGGCGAGGCGACATGAATTCGCGCTCCCCACACACAAGATTGCAGAGGCATCTATGAACAAAACACTGATTACCTTGCTGGTTTCAGGCTTGCTTGCGGCCAACGCCCAGGCAGCCGGACAAGACAACACCTGGTATGGCGGTGCCAAACTGGGTTGGTCCAACTTCTACGGTGTCGATGAAAGCAACGCCATCGCCATCACCGACAAAGACGACGATGAAGTCGGCGCCGGTGCGTTCGCCGGTTACCAGATCAACCAGAATCTGGGTGTCGAACTCGGTTATGACTACCTTGGCAAGCTCAAGTACAGCGGCACCCGCAATGGCGCGGCCTTCAATGACTCCGTGCAAGCCCAGCTGGCCCAGCTCACGCTGAAACTGGGCTTCCCGGTTGCGGACAATCTGGACCTTTACGGCCGTGTCGGGGGCGGCTATGGCTGGACCGACAGCGATCAGCTGGAAAACGACAGCCGCTTCACCTTCGTCGGCGCGCTCGGTGCGGAGTATGCCCTGAGCCTGGATTGGGCAGCCCGCCTCGAATACCAGTACAGCACCCCGTATGGCAGCCGTGACGATACCGGCCTGCGCATGGACAACGGCCTGCTCTCCCTGGCCGCCGTCTACCGCTTCGGTCAGGTTGCACCGGCTCTGCCGGTCGCAGCTCCCGCCCCCGCGCCCGAGCCCGTGATGGTCGACAAGCAGTTCACCCTGAGCTCGGACGTGCTGTTTGACTTCAACAAGGCCACCCTCAAACCCCAGGCCGGGCAGGCGCTGGATACCCTCTACAGCCAGATTGAAGAGGTCAGGCCCAAAGACGGGTCGGCCACCGTCATCGGCTATACCGACCGCATCGGTTCCGAGGCCTACAACCAGAAGTTGTCCGAGCAGCGTGCCCGGACCGTGGCCGATTACCTGATTGGCAAGGGCCTGCCTGCCGGCAAGGTCAATGTGGAAGGGCGTGGCAAGCAGTCTCCCGTCACCGGCGACAGCTGCACCAGCAAATCCAAGCGCGAGCTGATCGTCTGCCTGGCCCCGGATCGCCGGGTAGAGGTCAAGGTACAGGGCGTCTCGGAAGTACAGCAATAACGACGACCCCAAACAAAACGGGAGGCCATGGCCTCCCGTCTTTTTTTATGCTTCCTCAGATGCGCGTGCGCACATCCGCCGCAATCTGATCGAGCAACAGTTGCCAGCCCTGCCCCAGCTCGTTCACCAGGGCGCCATACCCATCGGCAGGCAGCACCCGCTCCTGCTGGAAGGGAACATCTCTCAACACGACCCCCTCCTCCGTCAGCAGGCGCCAGCGACCGCTAAGCAGGGCCCGGCCGTCGTGCCGCCCCTGGAAACGCTCGACCGAGATGCTCAGCACAGGCCCCTTGCGGGCCCCGTCTTGACGCACCACCCAGCCAGGCAAGCGGCTGGAGAGGCCATTGAGGGTCAACTGGTTCAACTGGGCATCGAGGGAACCTGCCCAGCGATGGTACTCGGCAAAGTGCAGCTCCTTTCCCTCCAGCTGATAGACCAGGCTCATCCGGTCAAGCTGACCGGACAGGGCGACGGGGCGCAGCACCAACTGGTGCTGCGGCTGCGCCGTGGTGACACTCGACGGCGCCGTGTCGGCATCCAGCGAATAGTAATGCAGCGTCGTCGGCGCACTGCCACATCCCGCCAGCAGGCCCAGCAAGGCCAGCGTTATCATCCGTTTTTTCATCATTTTCCTCGCTTGGGCTCGGGATCCCGCGGACGAGCGCGGTCAAAGATCAGCGAACTCGGCTGCTCGTTCAGTGAATGGACCAGAGGTTGCAACTCGCTCATCAGCTGGTTGAGGGATTGCACCGACTGACGCAGCTCCTGATTGGTCTGGGAACCGGCATCATAGGTCTGCAACGTCTCCTGCAACTGCTTGAGGCTCTGGTTGAGGGAGGCCGGCAACTGCTGGGTCGACTGCTGACCGGTAAACTGCTCCAGATTCGCACTCACGGCACTGACATGCTTGAGCGTCTTGTCCAGCGTCATCAGGGTGCTGTTGACCTGAGTGAGGGTGGTGGCCATGTCCATGTCGACGAACTTGTCGAGGATGAGGTTCACCTTGCGCTCGATCTGATCCAGCCCGGCCTGGGCGGTCGGGAAGACCTGATAGCCCGCCATCTTGAGCGGCTGATAGACAGGCGCATCCGGATAGAAGTTCAGATCGATCACCTTGCCCCCCGTCAGCAGGCTGGCGGTCTTGAGGCTGGCCCTCAGCCCTTCCTTGAACTGCTTGTTGAACAGGGCCCGCCACTGCTCCTTCTCCGCATTGGCATAACGGTGGGAGAGACGCTGCACCTCGATGCGCGCCAACACCGGGATCTGTCGGCTCTTGAACAGCTGGACGCCCTTGTCGTCGATGAGATAGGGAGCCGAAATGACGGTACCGACCCGGATGCCGCGATACTGTACCGCCGCGCCGGGATGCAGCCCGCCCACATCATTGTCGAACAGGAAGACATAGTCGATGAACTGATCCAGGCTACCGGCCAGCACGCTCTCCTCGTCCTTGAACAGCACGAACTCGTCGTTCTGTTTCACCGGCTCCCCCGGCAGCCAGCCGGGAGGCAGCCCCATGGTGATGCCGCCGTTGATCAGGCTCTCCAGCGAGTCCATCTTCACCTTCATCCCCTCGCTGCTCATGGAGACCTCGAAGCCGGGCGTCAACCAGAACCGGGAGTTGCTGCTCACCAGGACGTCATAAGGCGCGTTGATGAAGAGCTGGTACTGCATCTCGCTCTTCTCGGGCAGGAACTTGGTCTCTTCGACCTGGCCGATGGTGAATCCCTGATAGCTGATGGGGGAACCCGCGCCCAGCGCGTTGGCATCCCGGCTGGACAGGGAGAGCCGCAATCCCTTGGCATCCAGGGATGCCAGGGGTGGCCTGTCCAGCATGGCGTATTCGCTTCGCGCCCTGCCCTTCTTGCCGGGAGAAAGCTCGATATAGGCACCGGAGAGCAAGGTGCCAAGACCGGAAACGCCCTCACGCCCGACCCTGGGCTTGACCACCCAGAACTGGCTGTCTTTCTTGAGCATGCCGGCGGCGGCATTGGTCAGGCGAGCCTTGAGCACGGCATGGCTGTAGTCCTCGCTGAGCTCCACCGTCTCGATACGGCCCACCTCCACTTCACGAGAACGGATCACCGTCTTGCCCGCCACTATGCCCTCGGCGGTCGCCACCGTCAGGGTGAAGCTCGGCCCTTGTGAATACCAGTGCTGGAACAGCATCCAGGCGCCGATGAAGAGCGCCAGCAAGGGCACCATCCAGATAGCGGCAGCCGAACTCATAAAATCAGAGCCCGGTTTCCACCTTGTCTTACGCTCACTCACGTTCGCGTTCTCCTTGTTGTAAATCCCAGATCAGGCGGGAATCGAAACTCATGGCAGCCACCATGGTGACCAGTACGACCCCGGCAAAGGCGACGGCCGCAGGGCCAGGGTAGATGGTCATCAGATTGTCGAGCCGGATGAGACCGGCCAGGATGGCCACCACGAAGACGTCGATCATCGACCAGCGCCCCACAAATTCGGTCATGCGATAGAGTTTGAGCTTGCCGAGGGGAGATGTCCCCTGGCCGCGCTGCACCACGTAGCAGAGCCACAGCAGCGCCAGGATCTTCACCAGCGGCACCACCACGCTCGCGAAGAAGATGACGGCGGCAATGGGGTAGGAGCCCATGGCCCACAGCAGCACCACCCCGCCCATGATGGTCGAGGGGCTGTCATCCCCCAGGAATACGGTGTCCATGATGGGATACAGGTTGGCTGGGACATAGAGGATCACCGAGGTGATCAGCAGGGCCCAGGTGCGGTTCAGACCACCCGGCTTGCGGCTGTGCAGGTGATCCCCGCAGCGAACGCAACTATGGGCATCCTGCTCGTTCAGGGCGCCGCAGATGTGACAGCCCACCAGACCGCACGACAGGGCGCTCTCCTCGGGATCCAGCTCCCTCGCCGCCGTCGGGCCGAACAGCCGCTGCCACAGCCACATCCGATCCAGGGAGGAGATCATCTTGATGAGCAGCAGGGTGTAGCCAACGAACGCCCAGAACGACAGCCCCATCTTGATGTCGGCCATCCCCATCAGCTTGACCAGAGAGATGAGCACCCCGATGAGGAAGACGTCCACCATCAGCCAGGGCTTGATCCGGCACAGCAGGCGGCCAAGGGAGCGCAGGGCCTTGCTGTGCAGTTCCTTGTCCAGGCGCCACAGCACCAGCATGATGGAGCCGATATAGACCAGCGGCAACCCGATCAGGGTAATGCTCAGCACGGCCCCGAGGAACAGGTAGCCTTGATCCACCAGGGTGGTGATGCACTGCAGGAAGGTCATCTCCTGCCCCACCCCCTTGGCCGAGAACGACATGAAGGTAAAGGCGTTGGAGAGCACGAACATGATGATGGCCGCAAAGCCATAGGCGATGGGCCTGCGCTCCTGCTCCGGCAGATGACGAGTCAGGGTATGGCCGCAGCGCGGACAACTGCTCGTCTCCCCCACGGCCAGCTCGGTGGCCGGCACCAGCAGGTCACACTCTTCGCAGGCGGTCGCGTCATGGGTATAGGTGGGTGGATGTTGGTGTGAAACCGGATGCAAGATAAGACCCCAGCATGAGGCCCGCCACGGGGCCAGAGCCGCCAATTATTGCAGCAGCGGCCCCTGCCGACCAGCCCTGTCGTTGTCCATCCTGCCCGGGAGTGAGAATGACTTTGACAAGGCAGTGACCATTTAGCACAATCAAACGCCACTTTTTTTCCGCGGGACAATAATTTATGACAACTGAATCCCCAAGCTACTCCACTATCGAGCAGGCCTTCTCCCTCGGGAACGGGCAAGATTCTGCCCTCAACTGGTTGCGCAAAAACCGTAGCCAGGTCGCCATCTTCCTGGTGAGCGGCATCAAGCTGGAGGGGACCATCAGCGGTTTTGACCAGTACAGCGTGCTGTTGACCGATGCCCATGGCAATCAGCAACTGGTCTACAAGGCCAAGATTTCCACCATTGCCATGCACTCCGGCCGTCCTGCCGTCAGCATCCAGCGAGCCCGCAAGCCACGGGTTTCCATGGCGCCGCGCCCCCATGGCGCCCCCAGCCGTTATGACGACAACCAGGGTGGTGGCAGCGAGCAGTAAATCTCGCCCCCGCCCATCCTGACGGTGTTGCTGCGTCAGCCAGTGACATCTGCTCCCCACTCTCATGTTTCGCCTGTCCCGTATGAGAGTGGGGCTTCTCTCCCGAGCCGGTTGTTGACCCGCTCGTCTTCGTCACTCAGCAGGTCAACCCGACCGGTTTTCCCTCTCTGACCATGCAGACCTGCATGCCGGCCGCTTCACCGGCCTGTGCGCCTATGCCCGTGTCCTCGAACACCAGACATTGACCGGGCTCGATCCCCAGGCGTCGCGCCACCAGCAGGAAGGTGTCTGGATGGGGTTTGTGCAGCTCCACGTCGTCGGCGGTGACCACCACGGGGAAATACCGATCCAGCCCTGTGTTGCGCAGCACCGCTTCGGCATTGATACGGGGAGAGCCTGTCCCTATGCCCATGGGGATCCGGCCGTGATAGCGTTCCACCAGATCCAGCATGGCCGGGAAGGGGGTGGCCTTGTGCAGGTTGGCGACATAGTGTTCGGTCTTGCAGCGTGTCACCACCAGGGGATCCAGCGCGATCTGCTGCACTTCGGCCACCAGCAGGGCTATCTTGCGGCTGGGCATGCCTCCCAGCTCATAAAACCAGTCGGCGTCGAACCGAAAGCCAAACTCGCGGGCGGTGTGCTCCCAGGCGGCCAGGTGCAAGGGCATGGAGTCCACCAGAGTGCCGTCGAGGTCGAAAACCAGGCCTTGAAATCCGGATAGGGTCATGGTGCAGGATCTGTCTGTGAAAAATGGGCCTTCATTCTAGCCAGAGCGCGGGCGCATCGCCATGCGCCAGATGGCGAGAAACGCTTGCCACCTCATTTATACAGGGCGGCGTGGATCTGAAAGCCCGCACGTATACAGATCAGCATGGATCTGATGCCGGGCAGGCAGCCTCCACGCAGGTGTCAGCGATAGGCCAGGGTACAGGCCCGCCCTTGTGATTTGGCGTGATAGAGTGCCTGATCCGCCTGCTCGGTCAGGGTTTGCCACTCCTTGTCCGATGACGGAACCAGATAGCTGAACCCGATGCTGACGGTGAGTGTCGCCGCCACCCGGGAGGCCGGATGGGGAATCTGCAAGGCGTCAAGGCCGTGGTGGATCTGCTCCGCCAGCCGCTCCGCCTCTCCCGGCTGCGGTGAACACAGCAGGATGACAAACTCCTCCCCCCCATAGCGGGCCACCAGGTTGGTGCGCCGCCGCTCGGTGTCCTGCAGCAGTGCCGCCACCCGCTGCAGGCACTGATCCCCCTTGCCGTGGCCGAAGTGATCGTTGTAGGACTTGAACTCGTCCACATCGATCATCAGCACCGCCAGCACCCCCTGATGGCGGCGAGCCCGCTCCCACTCCCGTTCCATGGTGATGTCCCATTGGCGGCGGTTGGCGATGCCAGTCAGGGGATCTTCCAGAGACAGCAGGGAGAGGCGCCGGTTGGCCTCCTCCAGCGCCCGGTTGGTATCGGCCAGTTGCCGGGTCCGCTCCTGCACCCTCAGCTCCAGCTCCCGATTGAAGCGCTCAAGCTTCTCCTGGGTGCGCTGGCGGATCAGCAACTGGGAGAGCACGGCGGCATACTGCTTGAAGATCTCGCTCTGATACGCCTTGAGGGGGCGCCGCCAGAGCAGGTTGTCGGCGGCGATCCAGCCGATGGGGGTACTCCCGTCCCAGAGCGACACCATGGCGTTCCAGCCGCGACCCACCTCCTGCTTCTCGTAATAGAGAGGCGTGTCCTCCAGCACCAGGACATAGTCCTTGCGACGCAGCGCCTCCTGCACCGTGGGGTGATCCGGAATGGGGCTGATGAAATGGCGCTCGTCGATGAGCTCACCCGCCTCGTTGGTACCCCAGGTACCGTGCATGGTCTTGAATTCACTGTCAGTCAGGAAGATGGCGATGCGATCGAACTGCAACTCCTGGCGGGCCAGTGCCACCGCGTCGTGCAGCAGACGATCCTCGCTCTCGCAGCGGGAGAGCTTGACCCCCACCTGATGCAGCGCCTGCAGCATGCTGAGGAAAGAGTCCTGCAGGGCCTGGCTGCGCACGAGGTCTGCCTGGGTGTGGAGCCGCTGATCCCGCTCCAGATCCACCTGTCCCGCGAGTCGCCGACTCTCGAGCTCGGCGGCGAGATAATGCATGAGCAGTTGGATGCTCTGTTGCTGGCGTCTTGGCAGGCGATCGAGACGACGGCGGGTTTCCAGATAGACCACGGCCTCCAGCCCCTTGTGACGCTTGAGGGGGAAGCTGGCGCGCAGGCGCGGGGTCTCGGGTTCGACGCTCTCCCGCTCCCAGATGGTACGGGTCGGCGCGATGGGCTCCACCAGCAACTGGCCGAGCGCAAGGGAACGTTCGATGAAGAGGATGGGCAACTCGAGGGAAGAGAGGATGTCGGCGCTCAGGCAGAGCAGACCCTGTTCCGGGCGATAGTGATAGAGCTGGGGCGTCGGAGCACGCAGCCACAGATAGATCTGTTCAGCCTCTGTTTTTTCCCTGACCGCAGATAAGGTCACTTCACAGAGATGTTCAAAACTGGTGAAGTGCTCCGGATCCCATTCCTGCATGCCAAATCATCCTTGGTTGTATCCAAGCGAGTATATCGGCAAAGCCCGGCCATTAATTGACCGGGCAATCAAAAGCGAGATCCAGAGCCCAGTTTTTACAACAGATTCAATGCCTGCATGGCACTGCGGATGCGCTCGCGGGTGGCCTCGGAGAGCGGCATCACCGGCAGACGGCACTCTTCGCTGCACAGACCCAGCAGGGAGACCGCATACTTGGCCCCTGCGGGGCTCGGCTCGGCGAACATGGCCTGGTGCAGCGGAATGAGCTTGTCCTGCAATTCGCGGGCAGCTTGCCACTCACCGGCCAGCGCCAGGTTCTGCACCTCGGCCACCAGCTTGGGGGCCACGTTGGCCGTCACCGAGATGCAACCCTGGCCACCACCGATGTTGTAGGCCACGGCGGTGGCGTCTTCACCGGAGAGCCAGGCAAACGGCTTCTTGATGAGCTGGCGTTCAACCCAGGGGCGGGCCAGATCACCGGTGGCATCCTTCACGCCGGCAATGCGCGGCAACTCGGCCAGACGGGCCAGGGTCGCCGGCTGCACGTCAACGATGGCGCGGGGCGGAATGTTGTAGACGATGATGGGTTTGGTGGTGGCGTCGTGCACCGCCTTGAAGTGGTGATAGAGCCCTTCCTGATTGGGGCGGTTGTAGTAACCGGCCACATGCAGGGTGGCATCCGCCCCCATCTGCTCGGCATAGCGGGTGTATTCAATGGCTTCAACCGGGTTGTTGGAGCCTGCACCTGCGATCACGGGAATGCGCCCGGCCACCAGCTTGACCACCAGCTCCACCACGCGGCAATGCTCATCGTGGGTCAGGGTCGGGCTCTCCCCGGTCGTGCCGACCGGCACTATGCCATGGGTTCCCTGCTCTATGTGCCACTCCACCAGGCGAGCCAGTGCGGCCTCGTCCAGCTGGCCCTGTCGAAATGGGGTGATCAGGGCAACTATCGAACCTTGAAACATGGGATTTCCTTCTCCTAAACAGATGGATTGGTCAATAAAAAGCCCCGGTACGGGAGTCGCTACCGGGGCTTGAATCGTCTCAGGGATGAGAGGTTACGCGCGCACGCCAGCAGGCCCGATTGTCAGGCTGTGTTTATGCTTTCGTTTCGATACGCATGACCGCATTGCATCATCTCTGGGTAAATAGGCATCTGGGCATATTTCGGGAACACGGCATAAATGTCAAGGCGAAAGCGGCCATGTATAATGGCCGCCCAAAAATGCGTGGAGAGACCCAATGAGCCGTCCTGTCAGTGCCGTCAGTCAGATGCTGGAACGTAACCAAGCCCTCTTTGTCGGCAAGCGGCTGTTGGTGTGCGGTGCCCTGGAGGATGATTATCCTCGTCAACTGGCCGAGCTGGCACAAAGCCTGACCGTCTTCACCACGGATTACTGCTATTACCGCACCCAGCAGGCCGCTCTGGGAGACGCCATCCTGTTCGATCACCAGCTGGGTGGCGCCCCCCGATTCGATGCCCTGCTGCTGCTGATGCCCAAGGCCAAGGCCGAGGCGCAATACCTGCTGGCCATGATGACGCCGCTGCTCGAAAGCGGGGCCGACCTGTTCCTCGCCGGCGAGAACCGGGGCGGCATCAACGGAGCAGACAAGCTGCTGGCACCTTATGGCGAGAAACCGATCAAGCGCGACTCTGCGCGCCGCTGCTCTCTCTACCACGGCACGCTCGACAAACCGGTCGTCCCCTTCGAGCTGGACGCCTGGTTCAGTCGCTATGAGTGCCAGGCGGGCGACACCACCCTGACCGTCATGGCCCTGCCCGGGGTCTTCAGTGCAGACGGCCTGGATCTCGGCACCCAGATGCTGCTGGCGAGCCTCCCCCCCGTGACGGGCAAGCTGCTCGACTTTGGCTGCGGCGCCGGCGTCATCGGTTCCGTGCTGGCCAAGCGCAACCCGGCCCTGGCCGTCACCATGGTGGATATCAATGCACTGGCACTGGAGTCCAGCCGCCGAACCCTGGCGGTCAACGGTCTGAGCGGACGTGTTCATGCCTCCGATGTCTATTCCGACATTGCCGAAACATTCCAACAGATTGTCTCGAATCCCCCCTTCCATGCCGGGCTCAAGACCTTCTACGCCGCCACCGAAACCTTCCTGGCAAAGGCACCTGAGTACCTGACCGCAAATGGCGCCCTGACCATAGTCGCCAATGCCTTCCTGCGATACCAGCCTATACTGGATGCGCACTTCAAACAGACCGAGGTGATCGCGGGCGATGCCAAATTCAAGGTCTATCTGAGCAAAGTTTAAAGAAGTGCAACGGTTGTAATAAAACAAGTAGAGAGTGCCAGACGGGATCTGTTAAGGTGCCAAGAAAACGTTTACCTCCCCTTTAGGGATGTTTTTTTCGCAGCGACATGAAAACCTTTTCAACATCATGATCTCAGGGAGAGAACGACGATGGCAGGCATACTCACCATGATACTGGCAGGCGGTGAAGGTACCCGACTGCAACCGCTGACCACCACCCGCAGCAAACCCTCCGTACCCTTTGGCGGCAGTTACCGGTTGATCGACTTCGTGCTCAACAACTTCGTCAACGCCGACTTCCTGCGCATCTATGTACTCACCCAGTTCAAGTCCCAGTCCCTTTACCTGCACATGAAGAAGGGCTGGAACATCGTCGGCATCACGGATCGCTTCATCGACCCCATTCCGGCCCAGATGCGAATGGGCAAACGCTGGTATGACGGCACCGCAGACGCCATTTACCAGAACCTGCGCTTCATCGAGATCTCCGACCCCGAGCACGTCTGCATCTTCGGCTCCGATCACATCTACAAGATGGACGTGAGCCAGATGGTGAGCTTCCACAAGCAGAAAGCGGCCGCCCTGACCGTCGCTGCCCTGCGCATGCCCATCGAGGAAGCAAGCGCCTTCGGGGTGATCGAGGTTGATCAGGAAGGGCGCATGATTGGCTTTGAAGAAAAGCCCCGTCACCCGAAACACATCCCCGGGGATCCCACCCAGGCGCTGGTCTCCATGGGCAACTACATCTTCGAGACCGAGGCCCTCTATCGGGAGCTCAAGCGGGATGCCGCCGAGGAGAACTCCAGTCACGATTTCGGCAAGGACATCATTCCCAGCCTGTTCCCCCGTGCCCCCGTCTATGTCTACGACTACAGCACCAACGTGATCCCGGGCGAGAAGCCCAATGTCTACTGGCGCGATGTGGGGACGCTCGACTCTTACTGGCAGGCGCACATGGACCTGGTGGCCGACGATGCCCCCTTCTCTCTCTACAATCGCAAGTGGCCGCTGCACACCCATTACCCGCCCCTGCCCCCCGCCACCTTCATCGATACCGACGACTGCAAGGTCAAGATCGCCAACTCCCTGATCTCCGGTGGCTGCTTCATTCAGGGCAGCCAGATCCAGCGATCCATACTGGGATTTCGCTGCAACATAGGCCCCTGCAGCCACATCAGTGAATCCGTGCTGCTGGGGGATGTGAGAATCGGCGAAGGTTGCTCCATTCGCCGCGCCATCATCGACAAAAACGTTGAAATTGCACCCGGCACCGTGATCGGTGAGAATCTGGACCATGACAGAGAGCGGTTTACCGTATCCGAAGGCGGTATCGTCGTGGTACCTAAGGGAGCAAGAGTTGGCTATTAACCCACTGAAAATCCTGTTTGTAGCCTCGGAGGTTGAGGGGCTGGTGAAGACCGGGGGCCTGGCGGATGTGGCCAAGGCCCTGCCGCAGCATCTCGCCCGTCAGGGGCACGATGTGCGCATCATTATGCCCTTCTACAAGACCATCAAGCGCCGGGACGAGGCCACCCTCCTCGCCTCGCGCTGGCTCCCCACCCCCCAGGATCGCAGTGATATCAGCTATCGCATCCATCAGCTGGAACTGGACGGGATCTGCGTCTATCTGCTCGATTGCCCGCACTATTTCGACCGCCCCCAGCTCTATGCCGAGAACAACCAGGCCTATCCGGACAACGGCGAGCGCTTTGCCTTTCTGGCCGCGGCGGCCCTGCATGCGTGCGAACAGCTGGGTTTCGCTCCCGACATCGCCCACTGCAACGACTGGCACACCGGCCTGCTGCCGCTGCTGTTGAAAACCCGTCACGCCCACAACCCTTTCTTCCAGCATACCCGCAGCGTGATCAGCATTCACAACGCGGCCTTTCAGGGGGTATTCGAGCGCCAGCAGTTCTGGGCCGTGCCCGAGATTGCCGACTACGAACAGCGCATCAGCTACGACTACGGCCACGTCAACCTGCTCAAATGCGGCGTGCTCTATGCCGACAAGATCAACGCGGTCAGCCCCAACTATGCCAGCGAATTGCTGACTCACCTAGGTGCCCACGGCATGGCCAGCATCTTCCAGCAGCGGGCGGCGGATCTGCGCGGCATCCTCAACGGCTGTGACTATCAGGACTGGGATCCGGCGTTCGACGACTTTCTGCCGGCTACCTATGACGTCGACAACCTGGCCGGCAAGCGCATCTGCAAGCAGAGCCTGCAACAGGAAACCGGCCTGCCGGTGGTGGATCTGCCCATCTATGGCATGGTGTGCCGGCTGACCGAGCAGAAGGGCGTTCACCTGCTACTGCCGGTGCTGGACAAGTTTCTGCATCACAAGGTGCAGGTGGTGATCGTCGGCTCGGGAGATCCCTCCCTCGCAGCTCAGTTGCAGACTCTGGCGCAACAATTCCCGGACCGGCTCGCCTTCATCAACACCTATGACGACCGGCTCGCTCATCTGGTGGAAGCGGGTGCCGACTTCTTCCTGATGCCTTCCCTGTTCGAACCGTGTGGACTCAACCAGATGTACAGCCTGGCCTATGGCACCCTGCCGCTGGTGCGGGCCGTCGGCGGCCTGAAAGATACAGTGGTGGACTGGGATGCCGACCCGGAGCACGCAACCGGCTTCTGCTTCAACGATCCCACTGCCAGCACCTTGCTCGATGCCATGCGCCGCAGCCTGCTCTACTACCTGCAGGATCCCGAGCAGTTTGCCCGTGTGCAGCACCACGCCATGAACACCCGCTTCGACTGGGCAGACTCCGTCATCCTGTACGAACAGATGTATCAGGATGCGCTGGCCACCGTCTGACGCCGATTGCTGAAGTTTTGTGCCCTTGGCACGCCTTTATCCGTCAACAGCGAAAAAAGTCCCCTTTGGCTGTTGACGCCCCCCCAAAACTCTATAGAATCCCCCACCGCAGTGATGCGAAGGTGGCGGAATTGGTAGACGCGCTAGCTTCAGGTGTTAGTGTCCCACGGATGTGAGGGTTCGAGTCCCTCTCTTCGCACCATACTGCAACATGCTCTTATCAGGCGGCATGTAAATTCAGACTGATAACCCGATGTGCGAAGGTGGCGGAATTGGTAGACGCGCTAGCTTCAGGTGTTAGTGCCCCCCGGGTGTGAGGGTTCGAGTCCCTCTC